>NZ_RDQG01000021.1 GCF_003697815.1 Halalkalicoccus subterraneus
AAAGACGACAAGGACGATAAGCACCGCGACCGCGACGACAAAGACGACAAGCACCGCGACCACGACGACAAAGATCGGAAGCGCAAGGACGACAAAGACGACGATAAGAAAGGCAAGCACGACGATAAGAAGGACAAGGACGAAGACGACGACGAGAAAGGCAAGCACGACGGCAAAGACGACAAGGACGGCCGACGCGGTGGACGCCGTGACGGCGACAAGAAGGGCAAGGACGAGAAGAAGCACAAGCACGACTGATCCGCTCGGTAACGCGGACGCTTCCGTGACCGCGGTATAGCGCTCCCGAACGGCGGATCATCACTATTCTCGTTCGAACCGTTTCGGTTCGCGCGATTCGATGCGTGTCGACTTCACGAATAGCCGACGCGTACCGACGAACCGATTTGACTGCTCCGAGCGCTGCTCGGTAGCATCTCACGAACGCACAACTGCAGTAATTTTCCCGCGCGGCGGTCGCTTACGCGAACAGTTGGCGCGCGTCGTCGACCGCCTCGACCAGTCTATCGATCTCCTCGCGGGTGTTGTAGAGATAAAAGGAGGCCCGCGCGGAGGCCGCTGTGCCCAGCACGTCATGCAGCGGCTGGGTACAGTGGTCGCCCGCCCGGATCGCGACCGCGTGGTCGTTCATGATCGAGGCCAGGTCGTGAGCGTGGACCCCGTCGAGGTTGAATCCGACTAGTCCGCCACGCTCCGTCGGATCAGATGGTCCGTAGACCTCGATGTCGTCGAACTCCGCGAGTCGCTCCAAGGCGTACTCGGTGAGCCACTCCTCGTGGGCGCGGATCCGATCCATGCCGATCCCTTCGAGGTACTCCACCGCCCGTTCGAGGGCGATCCCCTGGGCGATCAGAGGTGTACCCGCCTCGTACTTCCAGGGGAGATCGTTCCACGTCGAGTCCTCGAACTCCACCTTCCGGATCATCTCGCCGCCATAGAGGAACGGCTCCATCGCCTCCAGAATCTCTTCTTTCCCGTACAGACAGCCGATTCCGGTAGGGCCGGCCATCTTGTGGCCCGAGAAAGCATAGAAGTCGGCGTCGATCGTCTCGACGTCCACCGGGCGGTTCGGGACGGCCTGTGCGCCGTCGACGAAGATCAGCGCGTCCTGCTCGTGGGCGAGATCGGCGAGTTCGCTCACGGGGTTGATCGTCCCGAGCGCGTTCGAGACGTGCACCACGGAGACCATCCGTGTGTCCGGACCGATCAGCTCGCGGGCGTGGTCCATGTCGAGTTCGCCCTCCTCGGTGATCCCGATATAGCGGACCGTCGCACCCGTCTTCTTCGCGATCTGTTGCCATGTCACGAGCGATGCGTGGTGCTCCATCTCCGTGAGGACGACCTCGTCGTCCTCGTCCAGTTCATTGAGCCCCCACGCGTAGGCGACGAGGTTCTCGGCTTCGGTAGTGTTTTTCGTAAAGACCATCTCCTCACGCCCGCCCGAGGCACCGACGAACTCAGCGAGGGTGTCGTGGGCCTCCTCGTAGCGAACAGAGGCCTCCTGGCTGAGGTGATGGATTCCGCGGTGGACGTTTGCGTTCGTCTCTCGGTAGTACTTGCTGATCGCGTCGATCACCTGGTTCGGCGTCTGCGTGGTGGCGGCGTTGTCGAGGTACACCAGCCGGTTGCCGTCGAACTCGCGTTCGAGGATCGGGAAGTCCTCTCGGACGCGCTCGACGTCGAGCGGCGCGGATTCCTGAATGCCCATTGGATGTGATGAGGAGTTCGAGGGAGAACATTCCTTCGGTCCACACGGGGTAGCGTAACCGGATCCGGTTATACCGCGTCGGCACGACCGTCCGTGCGATGCGTTTCCATACCGTTACTACCTCGCCCGGAGTAGCGTCCGATATGGCTTCGTTCGCGAACCGGCCGCTCGGCTCTGCACCGACCGGGGACGCCCCGAACCCGCTCGACATCCCCTGGATCGATATCCACCAGCACACCCAGTCGTTGACGTGGAACGACAGGGAGAAATTCGATCTCAGCGGCGCCCGCGCGGCCGTGATGATCGCCGCGGGTTACTACTGGGCACCGTATCGGCCCGTCTCGGCTGACGACGTGCGCTTCCTCTGGGACGACGCCCTCCGGCGCGCGGCCTGTTTCGACCACCGACACTTCTACGACCAGTACGTCGCCGTCGGCGTCCACACGTGGGCTGGCGTCGAAGGAGCAGAGGAACTGCTCGCGGCCCTGCCCGGGTACTGCGAGGACGAACGGGTAATCGCCATCGGGGAGACGGGGATCGAGTCGACCCATCACACCGCCGCCTGGGGGCTCGACGACCAGCGCGACGTCGTGCGCGAACAGATGCATATCGCCCGCGAGACGGGGCTTCCGATCCTGGTTCACACGCCCGGATCGAGCAAGGGCGGTTTGCCCGCACAGTACAGCCACAGCTACGAGGAGGCGAACGAGAGCTTCACCGAGCCGCTATTGGACCCGGAACACGCGAAACACGAAGCCGTCGAGATCGACCTCGAACTCGCCGACGAGGTAGGACTCCCCGACGAACAGGTGGTGATCGACCACGCGAGCCCGGAGGTCGTCCCGCTCGTCCTCGAAACCACTGACTGCTATCTGAGCTTCAGCGTCAGCGCGCCGTGGCTGCGCGGGTTCGATCCTGCGGACGTCGCGAGGGCGATCGAGGAGTACGGTGCCGACAGGATCGTCCTCGACACCGACCTCATCGGCGCGATGGAACACGACGCCTTCGCGATGAAGCGCACGATCATGGACCTGTGTCGCCTCGGTGTCGACCGCGAGGCGATCGGGAAAGTCGTCTACGGGAACCCGAAAGCGATCCTCGGGATCGAGTGATCACATCCGCAAGAACTGCGCGTGAAGCGTGCCGTCGATGTCGAGGACGTTCGTCTCCTCGACGTGGCCCTGCTCGATCGCGAGCGAGACCGATCGCTCGCCGACGAGGTTCGCCACGCTTGCGCGCGCGAGGCTGTTCACGACCTCCGACTCGCCGGCCTCCTCGCCGCCGTAGAACTCCTCGGTGACGGTGATTGAGAACTTCCCGTTCTCGAAGGTCTCGCCGATAAGCCCCCGATCGCAGACCGAGACCAGCAACCCCTTCGGTGTCTCACGCTCGGTGAGGATCATTTCTCCACGAGCTGCTGTTCGGCGTCGGCGCGCAGCTCTTCGGCCTCGTCGGCGAGATCCTCGGCCTGTTCGTCCTCGCCGAGCTCCTCGTGGGCACGGGCTTTCTCCTCCAGGAGATCGGCGCTCCTGAGGCCCAGTCGCATCGCGTTGTCGAAGCAGTTGACCGCCTCCTCGGCGAGGCCGCGTTCGAGCAGGAAGAAGCCGCGGTTGTACCACGCCTGCGCGAAGCGGTTGTCGATTTCTACTGCTCGCTCGGCGTGTTCGAGCGCCTGCTCGGTTTTCCCGGTCTCCCAGAGCGCATAGGCCAGATTGGTCTCGGCGACCGCGGCGTGTTCCGAGCGCTCGGCGATCCGCAGGGCCTCCTGGTAGGCGCCGATCGCCTCGTCGTACTCCTCCATCTGGGCGTGGGCGACGCCCTTGTTCGTCCAGGCTTCCTGTTCGAGCAGCGAGTCCTCCTCGGCGAACCGAGCCGCGCGCTCGAAGGTCGTCGTCGCCTGCTCGTGGCGGTTGATCTCCATGTAGTTCAGCCCCACGTCGATCAGCGACTCGACGTCGATGGCCTCCTGATTGACGTTGTGCTCGTCGAGCAGGTCGGTGAGCACCCGTGAGTCGACGGGGTCGACCTTGTCGGTGTCGACCCGTAGCTCCGGCGGGTCGAGATCGAACTCCTCGTAGGTCTCGTTGAAGCCCTGCCCCTCGGAAAAGTGGTGGTCGTCCTCTGAATCGGTCATAGACGGGGTACGCGAGGGTGCGGGGTAAGGCTTACGTCGAACGCCCTCACTCGGGATTGGTGACCCTCGTTCGCCCTTTTGATGTCCATAAGAAAGGCCGTAAAGCGGTCTTTCTGGGTCCAGAAAATCACTTCGCGATTTTCGAGACCGGCCAGGTTCCGCCGAGTCGCGGTGTGCGATCGCGCATCGCTCTCGGGAACGCCAGCCCTTCCCCGTCCCGCTCGTGCGACCGCCGCCGTTGGCGGCCGCACTCGCGCCGGCCGTCGCACCGTGACAGTACCGCCCGCACCCACACCGATTAGCCGGTTCGTAACGAAGCTCCGCCATGCGCCTGTTCGTCAGCATCGACCTCCCCGACGAGTTTGCCGACCGAATCGCGTCCCTCCAGGAGGAGTTCGCCGACGCGGGGGGACTTCGATTCACCGACCCCGAACAGACCCATGTGACGCTGAAGTTCCTCGGCGAGACCGACGAGGACCGAATCGCGGAGCTCGAAACTGCTCTCGAAACCGCCGTCGCCGATACCGGAATCGAACCCTTCGAGGCCGAATACGGCGGGCTGGGTGTTTTTCCCTCGTCCGAGTACATCAGCGTCGTCTGGCTCGGAGTACGCGCGGGAAGCGAGGCAATGGCACGGCTCCACGAGTCGATCGAACGCGAAATGGTCGCCGTCGGGTTCGATCCCGAGGACCATGATTTTACGCCCCATGTGACCATCGCGCGGATGAATCACGCCGGCGGCAAGGCGCTGGTCCAGCGACTCGTCCGCGAGCGCGACCCGACCATCGGACGGACGAACGTCGAGGAAATATCGCTCACGGAGAGCGAACCCGCTTCCGACGGCCCCGCCCACTCGACCGTCTCCACCGTTTCGCTCGATTGATCCGTTCCTCGAAAATATACGTCATAAAACATCTCCGATTATGTGATACATTTATTATGTTAGGGAACAGTTATGTCTCATGGTCCGATGCAACCGCTGTGATGGCTACGTCTCGCGCGACTATGCCCGTGTGTTCGGCGACAACCACGATCAGGTTTCCGAGTGTCCGAACTGCCCCATAAGCTGGCAGGAAGAGGAGGCCGACCGGTCCGAGGAATCAGATCGCAAACTGACGTTCAGGATGAGCGAGTTCGAACTCGACGAATCAAGCGAGCCGGACGAATCGAGTGAGGAACGCGAGTCGGTCGATTCGGAAACCACGCGCGCCAATGGTCCGTTCGGCCGGGTCGGGCGGGCTGTCTCGGGGCTGTTCTGAAAAGGACAGGATTTTATGCGCCCGTGGGGTAGTAGCGGCCACTATGGGCAAGAAATCGAAGGCCAAGAAGAAGCGGCTGGCGAAGCTCGACCGCCAGAACACGCGCATCCCGTCGTGGGTGATGCTCAAGACCGACCGCGACGTGACGCGAAACCCCAAGCGGCGAAACTGGCGCCGTAGCGACACCGACGAATAATGAGCGCAAGCGACTTCGAGGAACGCGTGGTAACGGTCCCGCTGCGGGACGCGAAAGCCCAGGCCAGCCACGAGCGCGCGGGCAAGGCGATGACGATCGTCCGCGAGCACCTCGCGAAGCATTTCAAGGTCGAGGAAGACGCCGTGCGGCTCGACCCCTCGATCAACGAGGCCGTCTGGGAGCAGGGTCGGCGCAAGCCCCCGAGCAAACTCCGCGTGCGGGCGGCCCGCTTCACCGAGGACGGCGAGGCGCTCGTCGAGGCCGAACTCGCACGATAGTGCTTCGCACCGCCTTTTTCGGCTCGTCGTCGGTCGGCGTCTTCGCCAGTGCGACCGACGATGCACTCCTCGTGCGAAACGACGTCGAGGACGACCTGCGCGAGGAGCTAGAGGAGGAACTCGGCGTGTCGACGGTCGCAACGACCATCGGCGGGGCTTCTACCGTCGGCGCGCTCTGTGTCGGCAATTCGAAGGGATTGCTCGTAAGCAGCCGGATCACCGGGGTCGAGCGCGAGGCGATCGGCGAGGTCACTGAGTTGCCGATCACCGAGCTTCCCGGGAAGATCAACGCCGCGGGCAACGTCGTGCTCGCGAACGACAGCGGCGCGTACGTCCACCCCGACCTCTCTCGGGAGGCCGTCAAGGCGATAACAGAGGGACTCGACGTCCCGGTCGAGCGCGGCGAGATCGCCGGGCTTCGAACCGTCGGTACGGCCGCGGTGGCGACCGACGAGGGCGTGCTCTGTCACCCGAAGGCGACCGACGGCGAACTCGACTTTCTCGAGGAACACCTCGGTGTCTATGCCGACATCGGGACGATCAACTACGGCGCGCCGCTCGTGGGGGCGGGACTGGTCGCAAACGAGTTCGGCTACGTCGCGGGGCGGGACACCACGGGCCCCGAACTCGGGCGTATCGAAGACACGCTGGGCTATCTCGACTAGGAAGATACTTCCGACTCGCGGGCCCAGTCGTAGGCATGACGTTCACTTCTCTCAACACGGTGATCGCGCGATGAGTATGGGCGGTGGCAACCCCGAACTGCAGGAGCTCTCCCAGCAGCTCCAGGAGCTCGACGCCCAACAGGACGCGCTGGAGGAGGAGGTCGATGACCTGCAGAACGAGCAGGCCGAGATCACCGAGGCCGTCTCGGCGCTCGAATCGCTCGAAACCGGTTCGACGGTGCAGGTTCCCGTCGGTGGCGGCGCATACGTCCGTGCGACGGTCGACGACATCGACGAAGTGGTGGTAGACGTCGGTGGCGGCTTTGCGGCCGAGCAGGAACGCGACGACGCGACCGAGACCCTCCAAGCCAAGCGGAACACGCTTTCGGAGCGCATCGACGAGGTCGAAGCCGAGATCGACGAGCTGTCGTCGGAGATCGACGAGGTCGAACAGCGCGCCCAGCAGGTCCAACAGCAGGCCCAGCAGCAGGCGATGCAGCAGATGCAACAGCAACAGAACGACGAGCGGTAAGCCATGTTCGACGGCCTGAAAGAGAAGATCGGGCGCTTTCGCGACGACGTCGAGGAGGAAGCCGAAGACGCGGAGGACGCGCCCGAACCGACGGACGCCGCCGAACCCGACACATCGGACGACCCGGAGTCGAGTGGGTCGAACGATCCGGTCGTCGAGGCCGATACGGCGGCGGCATCCACCGAGGTTCCCGAACCCGAACCCGATTCCGAGCCCGAACCGGCGGGTTCGGGCGAGCCGGTCGACCCCGAAGCATCCGACGAACCCGACGAGCCGATCGCGGCGGACGCCGCCGAACCCGAACCGGAACCCGACGAGCGCTCGTCGGGTTCCGGTAGCGGGTTTATGCACCGCGCGAGGTCGCTCGCGACCGGCCAGATCGTCGTCGACCCCGAGGTCATCGAGGGACCGCTCGACGATCTGGAGTTCGCGCTGCTCGAAAGCGACGTCGAGTTCACGGTCGCCCAGGAGATCGTCACGAACCTGCGGGCCGATCTCGAGAACGCGACCCGTGGGATGACCCAAACCGTCGAGGAACGGGTCGACCAGGCGCTTCGCGAGGCGCTATTGGACGTGATCAGCGTCGGGCAGTTCGATTTCGACGAGCGGATCGCCGCCGCCGACAAGCCCGTTACCCTCATTTTCACCGGCGTCAACGGCGTCGGCAAGACCACCTCGATCGCGAAGCTCTCGCGATACCTCGAGGAGCGCGGGTATTCGACGGTGCTGGCAAACGGTGACACCTACCGGGCGGGCGCCAACGAGCAGATCGCAGAGCACGCCGACCGGCTGGGAACGGAGCTGATCTCCCACGAGCAGGGCGGCGATCCGGCGGCGGTGATCTACGACGCCGTCGAGTACGCCGAGGCCCACGGGGTCGACGTGGTGCTCGGCGACACGGCGGGCCGGCTCCACACGAACGAGGGGCTGATGGACCAACTCGAGAAGATCGATCGGGTCGTCGGCCCGGACATGACGCTCTTTACCGACGAGGCCGTCGCCGGTCAGGACGCCGTCCAGCGCGCCAAGAAGTTCAACGACGTCGCGGAGATCGACGGCGCGATCCTCACGAAGGCCGACGCGGACGCGAACGGCGGCGCGGCGATCTCGATCGCCTACGTCACCGGCAAGCCGATCCTCTTTCTGGGCACCGGTCAGGAGTACGACGATATCGAACGGTTCGACCCCGAATGGGTCGTCGATCAGCTGGTCGGCAAGTGAGCGTCCCGTTCGTGAACCGACGAGCCAGTTCCGTGATCCGCCATCGTAACTACCGGCTCGATCCGCGAGGAGATCAGTAATGGCCGAGGACGACGAGCCCTTCCGGAAGCTGTTCGCCGGCGGGAGCATCGTCTTCATCGGCGAGATGTTCGGGTTGGCGATCTCGTTCCTCTCGACGCTCGTCATCGGGCGTCTGCTAGGGCCCGAGGGCTACGGTGCGATCGCGCTGGGCTCTGCGGCGCTCGCGACCGCCTCGACGCTCGTTCTCCTGGGAATGCACACGGGTATCGGGCGATTCCTGCCGCGATACGACGACCCCGAGCGGCGTCGCGGCGTCCTCGTCTCGGCGTTCCAGCTCGTACTCCCCCTCTCGGTGCTCGCCGGGGGGGTCCTATTCGTCTTCGGCGATTCCATTGCGATGACCGTCTTCGGCGACGAGAGCGTCGCGCCGGTGTTGCGCGTGTTCGGGCTCGCGATGCCCTTTGCCTCGGTCGAGAAGCTCGCTGTCGGTGGGATCCAGGGAACGAAACGCTCGGCCCCGAAGGTGTTCGTCGAGAACGTTACCGCCCACCTCACGCGACTCCTGCTCGCCGTGGTCATCCTCTGGTTGGGGTTCGACGCCGCCGGCGTCGCGTGGGCGTACGTGCTCGGTCACGCCGCCGCCGCTACCCTGGGAATGTACTACCTCTACCGGTACACGTCGCTGTTTACGCGCACTCCGGCCGTCTCGATGCACCGCGAACTGCTCGCCTTCTCCGCACCGTTGATCATCTCCTCGATCATGGTGAAGATCCTCGCCGATATCGATACGTTTCTGCTCGGCTATTTCGTCTCGACGGCCGACGTCGGCATCTACAACGTGCTCTACCCGCTCGCGACGATGTTGACGGCGGTGCTCGCCTCGTTCGGGTTCCTGTTCGTGCCGATCCTCTCGGAGCTGCACGCCGAGGGCGACGTCGCGGAGATGAAACACACCTACCAGCTGGTCACGAAGTGGATCTTCATGGTCTCGCTGCCGATCGTGCTGGTGATCGCGCTGTTTCCCGAACTGCTGCTTCGCTACACGTACGGTCCGGACTACACCGAGGGAGCGCTCGCGCTGTCGATCCTCGCGGGCGGCTTTTTCGTCCACGCCGTCGCCGGTCCCAACTACAAGACGCTGACCGCGATGGGCAACACCCGCCTGATCATGGTCGACAACATGGGTGCCGCGTTGCTCAACGTCGCGCTGAACGTCGTTTTCATCCCACGCTATTCCTACCTCGGCGCGTCGGTCGCGACCGTCATCTCGTATCTCGCGCTCAACATCGCGTACTCGACACAACTGTACACGCGAACCGGGATCCACCCCTTCTCCCCGTCGCTGTTCAAGCCCGCGATCGCCGCGACCGCCTCCATCGGCGCGATCTATCTCGTCGTCACCTCGATCGTGACCGTCACGCTCCCGGTGTTCCTCCTCATGTTCTCGCTCTTTCTCGCGATCCACGCGGTCGTGACTCTGCGCCTCGGCGGGATCGAACGCGAGGAAGTCCTCCTCGTGCTCGACTTCGAGGAGCGACTCGGCGTCGACCTCGGCCCCGCAAAGACGATCGCGAAACGCTTCCTCTGAGCGCTGACCGCTCTCCTCGCCGTGGCTTCCCCGCTATCGGCGGCTCCCCCCATTCTATTTTACGTCGATAAACACATAATACTTATTACTTGTCAAGATATCTATCAAACATGTCAAATCAGAGATCGAATGGCGCTTCGATGAGTCGACGAACCTATCTCGCGGCCGGACTCGCCGCGGTCGCGGGCGTTGGTGTGGTTGGAAGCGGGTCGGCGCGAGCAATGGCAGCGAACGATCCCGCTCCGACCGGTACGGAGATCGGTGGCGGCGAGGAGTACGACCGTCACGTCTCCCCGGAGGACGCGGACGTCGTCGTCTCGACCCGCGAGGAGCTCCTCTCGGCGCTTGAGAGCGGATCGAAAACGATCTACGTCGACGACGATGCGACGATCGACCTGAGCGCTCGCCGGATCACGATCCCCGGCGACGTGACGCTGGCGAGCGGGCGGGGCCGCGACGGCTCGTCGGGAGCGTTGATCACCGCTGACGAACGCACTTCGCGGCTCTTTCAGGTCTTCGAGGACGGCGTGCGAATCACCGGGCTTCGATTCCGGGGCCACCAGGTCGGTTATTACGACTCGTCGGGAGACGCTTGGAGCCATAACTCGCTCGCGATCCGTGCGTACACCGACTGCGAGGTCGATAACTGTGAGCTCTACGGCTGGACGTTCGCCGCGATCGGGATCGGCCGTCACGGCTCGGATCCGCTCGTCAGCGACGCACACGTCCATCACTGCTCGCTTCACGACAACATGATGACCGGGCTCGGCTACGGCGTCGTCGTCTATCAGGGTCACCCGGTGATCGAGTACAACTACTTCGACGGGAACCGCCACAGCATCGCCGCCGGTGGCGAGGCGGGCTGTAGCTACGAAGCTCGGTACAACATCCAGGGCCCGAACGGGCTGATCTTCGGATTCGAGATGCACAGCCCCGGTGGCGACCGGATCGACATCCACCACAACACGTTCGAACTCGTCGAGAACCGCGGCGGTCGGATCACGCGCGCGGTGGCGCTCCGGGGAACACCCAGCGACGGCGCGAGCATTTGGAACAACTGGTTTTTCAATCCGACCGATCCCGGCGGCGATCGGTACGCGAACGGTTCGCCGATCGCACAGTACGGCGACGATGTGAGCGGAACCGAGTGGAACGACGTGTCGCTCTCCGACAACCACTTCGGCGAGGACGAACCGGCACCGGGGATCGGACACCCGCGCGGGGGCTCATCGACCCAGTCCGAGACGGCACAGCTCCGCGTCTACGTCCGCGAAGAGGGTGCTGAGGAGCACCTCGAGGGTGCGACCGTCGAGGTCCAGGCACGCGACGGGACGATACTGGATGACTACGACGACCCGCTGACGGCCGAAACCGTCGCGGGCGAGGAATACTTCGGCGCGTACGCGCGCTTCGACGACCTCCCCGTCGGTCGTTACGACGTTCGAGCGAGCCACCCCGGCTACGAACCGGGTTCGTACCTGGATCTCGAACTCGATTCCTCGGGACGACAGCCCCCGATCTCGCTGGAGCCACGCGAACGAGACGTCCTCACGGTGACCGGACGCGGCGAGACGTCCCACTACGAGTTCGCGACCGACCTCGCGGACGGCGAGATCAAGAAATCCACCGAGTACGGGGCGACCATCAACAGCTACGACAGCATCGACGGGTCGACGGTCACGGGACGCACCACGAACGAGCCCGACTCGTTCGCCTTCGTGGGCGAGGTGGTCTCCTTCGAGGCCGACGGCCCCGTTGACGTGTTGCTCAACGGTGAGGCCGTCGATCCGGACGAGTTCGCCCCGGACGAGCCGGGCGACTCCATCGACGACGGGCAGGTGATCACGGTCGAGGGCGGCAGCTACGCGGACCCGACGCATTACCTCTTCGAGGTCACCGGTCGTGTCGAGAAGTCCGACGCCAACGGCGCGACCGTCGACGACGCCGACGAGATCGCCGGACGGGTCGTCGCCGGTATCCTGCGGGGCGAACACGACAGCTACGTCATCCCGTCCGACGACGCGATCACCAGCTTCATCTCGCTCGGGGGGATCTCCGTCCGAATCGACGGGACCGAGGTTCCCTCCGGGGAGGTCGAATCGTACTTCGAGTGATCGGCTTCAGTTGACGACGCTCGATCATGTGTGTTCACGTACCGAATCAGCCGTCAACAGAAGCTTAGTAATACCTGGGGTCGGTAGCACGACGTGCGATGCGAAGGTGGAGCGCGATAGGACAGTGCGGTCGCCCGAGTCCGGTCGAGAGAGTATCATAAATGCAGTTCTCGATCGGCCGGTACCGGATCGGGTTTGGAACCCTCGGTGCCGTCGCGGGGCTGGGCGTTGCCGGGCTCGTGCTCCTGTTCAACCTCTTCCTCTCGCACATGTTGGTGCGGACGCTCCCGCCGATCCTCACGGGGGCCTGTCTGCTTTATCTCGTCGCCAGGCGGAACCCGACGCCCGCCGTCGGAACGCTTCCGACCTGGGCCGTCCACGCTCTCCCGAGCGTCGTGTTCCTCGGGACGGCCGCGCTGATCGCGCTCTCGCTTGCGACGGGCGGTCGTGGCCCGACCTTCTATCTGCTCACGATCGCGCTCTCGGTGGTGGTATTCGTTCAGATCGCGTTCACCCCCGATGAACAGTTCTCGGTCGGAATGGGTCTCGCGCAGGTGCTCGCGCTCGGGTTCGTGGTCCGGTTTGCGGGGCTGTTGGGTTCGGCGGGGTACGTCGGCGTCGACGTTTGGATCCACATGCCCCAGTACGTCGAAGGGATCCTCTCGGCGGGTTCGATCCAGGGAATGGGCCCAACGAAGTACGCTCTGGCCCCGCTCTATCACCTCTCGGTCGCCTCGACCTCGTTGCTCGCCGACCTTCCTCCGCGCCTCGCGCTGTTCGGCTCGATCGGGATCGCGATGGGTCTCACCGGTCTGTTCGTCTACCTGACGGCCGCCCGGTTCGTCGACCCGCGGTGGGCCGTCTTCGCCGCGGCGGCCTACTCGATCAGCGACTTCGTCGTCGTCTGGTCGATCCACCTCATCCCGACGAGTCTGGGCGTGGTGTTCTTTCTCGCCGTCCTGTTGGTGTTCGTCCGGATCCAACAGCGGGGAACCCGCCCGGCGGTGCTCGTGTTGATAGTCGCGTTCGTCCTCGCGATGGCGTTGACCCACCAGGTCGCCTCGTTCATCATGCTCGTGTTGCTCGGAGCCGGCTCGCTCGCCCAGATCGCGCTGAACATGGGCCAACTTCGCGACCGACTGTTCGCGGACTCATCTCCCTCGATTCGGGTCCACAGCGTTCACGGGTACTCCGCGTTCGCGGTCGGGTTGCTCATGCTCATCTGGAGCGTGACTCCGTGGGGCAACCGGACCTTCGTTGAGGCGGTGCTCGTCATCCTCTGGGGTTCGATCGAGGGTAGCGCCGGTCTGTTCAACCGGGGCGAGACGACGAACGCGGTGGCCGCCGGCGGCGATCAGACGCTCCTTGGCCAGACGGTTATCCCGCTGATCGATCAGGTGGGGTTCTCGATGCTCCTGTTCGGGACGGTCGTCGGGAGCCTCTACATACTCCAGCGTGAGCGAGCCAGTCAGTCGGGGCTGGCGCTGATCATCGCCGCCGTGATCATGCTGTTTTTCACGCTCGTGCCGCCGCTGTTCGGTCTGCGGAACTTCCTGCCCGGGCGCTGGTTCGCGTTCCTCTACGCGGTGCTCGCGATACTCGCCGCCGTTGGTTTCGATCGCCTCCGGCGCGATTGCTCGCCCCAGTTGTTCGCGGCCGTGGCGCTCGTCTTCGCGCTCGTCTTCTCCGGGGGGATGGTGCTCACGAGCGACGCGACCCAGGACGCGCCGGCGTTTCCCGAGGAGAACGTCCGGTACGCCTACACGCCGGCCGAGATGAGCGCGATGGAGACGATCGTCGAGCACACCGACAGCGACGCGACCGACCCCATCTACAGCGACTCGCCGTACATCAGTGCCTTGAACCGGTACGGCGGGGAGGAGCGCTTCTCGTCCGCGACCGTCGACGACGGCCCCCCCGACCACGAGGTGACGCTGTATCGCGACTATCAGCGCGACGGCGCGCCACGATTCGAGACCGAGGAGGGAGCGGACCACATCCAGCGAACCACGATCGACGAAATGTGTGGGACGCGAACCATCGGGTACGACAACAGCGACGTCACCCTCTGTGAACGCTGAGACGGGCGCGGTCAACGAACAAAGCCTTTAGCGCTTCGGCCGTCTATCGTAGCCAAATGGTACTCGACGATCTCGGAACCTCCCTCAGAGGGACCTTGGAGGACCTCCGCGGGAAGTCCCGGCTCACCGAAGAGGACGTGCAGGCGGTCGTCAAGGAGATCCAGCGCTCGCTTCTGCAGGCCGACGTCGACGTCTCGCTGGTGATGGAGCTCTCCGACTCGATCAAGACCCGCGCGCTCGAGGAAGAACCGCCCGGCGGGACGACCGCCCGCGATCACGTGCTTCGTATCGTCTACGAGGAACTGGTCGCGCTCGTCGGTGACTCCGCCGAGATTCCCCTCGAAGAGCAGACGATCATGCTCGCGGGCCTGCAGGGGTCGGGGAAGACGACCACGGCGGCGAAGATGGCGTGGTGGTTCTCGAAGAAGGGACTGCGTCCCGCCGTGATCCAGACCGACACGTTCCGGCCGGGCGCCTACGACCAGGCCAAACAGATGTGCGAGCGCGCCGAAGTCGAGTTCTACGGGGATCCCGACGCCGAAGATCCCGTCGAGATCGCCCGCGAGGGAATGGCGGCCACTGCCGACGCCGACGTCCACATCGTCGACACCGCGGGTCGTCACGCGCTGGAGGACGACCTGATCGAGGAGATCGAGGCGATCGGGGACGCCGTCCAGCCCGATCGGTCCCTCCTCGTGCTCGACGCCGCCATCGGGCAGGGCGCGAAGGAACAGGCCCGCCGGTTCGAGGAATCCATCGGAATTCAGGGCGTCGCGATCACCAAGCTCGACGGGACCGCGAAGGGTGGTGGTGCCCTTACGGCGGTCAACGAGACCGACTCGACGATCGCCTTTTTGGGGACCGGCGAGGAGGTCGAGGACATCGAGCGCTTCGAGCCCAACGGCTTCATCTCCCGACTGTTGGGGATGGGCGACCTGAAGCAACTCACTGAGCGCGTCGAGCGCGCGATGGCCGAAACCCAGGAAGAAGAGGAGGATTGGGACCCCGAGGACCTGCTGTCGGGGACCTTCACGCTGCACGACATGCGAAAGCAGATGAACGCGATGAACCGCATGGGCCCGCTGGACCAGGTCATGGACATGATCCCCGGACTCGGTGGCGGGCTCATGGACCAGCTTCCGGACGACGCGATGGACGTCACCCAGGACCGACTGCGGAAGTTCGAGATCATCATGGACTCGATGACCGACGCGGAGATGGAACACCCCCGCGCGATCGGTCAGAGCCAGATCGAACGCATCGCCCGTGGCTCGGGGACCGACGAGGAAACCGTCAGGGAACTGCTCCAGCAACACAAGATGATGGAGCGCACCCTGAAACAGTTCCAGGGCATGGGACAGGGCAACATGGACATGGAACGCATGATGAAACAGATGGAAAACCAGGGCGGCGGTGGCGGCGGCATGGGCGGTCTGTTCTAAGCGCGAATACCGCCTACAGACCCGTTATTCGTCCGTTACCGGCCGCCCACCTTCGGTCGGCGGCGCGACGTGATCGACGTACGACTCGACGTCGGGCTCGTCTACCCGCACCTCGATGTCGATCTCGCCGAGTTCGTCCTCCTCTCCGACCGCGAAGTTCACGACGCCCTGGAAGGCGGCCTGCTTCTTGAGTGAGAACGAGAAATATTCGCCCGACTGCCGCCGGAAGAACTCGTTTCTGGCGGTGTCGAGGATCTCCTGGCGGTGCAGTAGTTCGGAGAAGTGATCCAGCGAGCGGGTCGTCCCGACGATCCGACCGTTTTCGGCACTCAGTTCGGCTTCGGGAACGAGGTTCGACACGGCGTCTTTGACCCTGTCGGTGACTTCAGTGTCGTGGACCGGCGCTCGGACGGTCGCCTCGATCCGGTAGATCATCGTTCCATCCCCTTCGAGAGGAGTTCGCGGATCCGCTCGCGAAAGCGCTCCAACGAGTCGGTGTTCTCGATCGTGACGTCCGCGCGGGTCATCGCCTCGCCCATTCCGAAGCCCAGTTCGCGCTCGTCGCGGGTTTCCAGCGACTCGGTTTCAGGGTTGTCCCGCCCGCGCGTTCCCAGTCGCTGTTCTCGTATCTCGAAGGGTGCCTCGACCGCGATCAGGGTGAAGTCCTCGCCGAAGGCCTCCTCGAAGCGCTTTGCCTCCGCACCCGATCGAAGCCCGTCGACGAGGACGACCCTGCTCCCTTCGAGGCGCTCCTCGATCAGCGGCAGGGAGCGCTCGGCGATCGCGAGCGGACCGTCCTCCTCGCGCATGGCCGTCGCGACCTCGCCGTGGTGGTCGGCGGGGTCGAGCCCTCGATCCCGGCACTCCCGACGGATGACGTCGCCCATCGTGACGACGGGGATCCCCTCCTCGCGGGCGACGGCGGCGGCCTCGCCCTTCCCGCTGCCCGGCAGGCCGACGGTTCCGATGACTCGCATTCGCCGGCGATAGACGGGGTCGGCGGTTAAATCTGCTGGGTCGGCCCGTCACGGCCGGAAACATTATATCAAAATAAATATATTTTGAGAGTGATGTCCGATGCAGGTAGCCACTGGACGTCTTACGCTACGACGGCGCTTACCCTCCTCGTGATCACCGGACTGGCCAGCCCAGAGATCTACTGTCTCGTCCAGGGAGAACCCTCAACGACGGGATCTCGACGCTCGCGACCGCCGGGATCCTCCTGGGACTCGTTTCATCCTTTTACCTCATCGACTGGATCGACGCGAAGCGCTCGCTCGGCTATACGACCGTCGTGTTCCTGTATTTGGTCGTCCTCTGTGGCACAATCGTCGGATGCTCCCTGCTCATCTGGGTCGTTCCCGACTCACCGGGGGCGGTCGGGATACTGATCGTCTCGGTTCTGGGGGCGCTGTTGGCTCTCCGCGGGCTGATTCGGGGCCCCGTGGACGGGCAGGCGTCATAGCGTTCCAGCGGGTCGGGCTCGTTCGCGAGAAGCGGCTCGCGCGGGTCGATCCCGATGACTTTTCACGGCCGCCCCCGAAGCCGCCTCCGAGGGCACGTAGCTCAGTCCGGATAGAGCGTCGGACTTCTAATCCGACGGTCGTGGGTTCGAATCCCATCGTGCCCGCTTTTCTGCAACGAACGGATGTGAGGAGCGAAAAGCGAACCACGTGGAATTCGAAGCAGGGAGCAGCTCTGCTGCGACTGGGGTTCGAATCCCATCGTGCCCGTTCGTTCGCTTCGCTCACTCACGGGCACTCTTGAGTCCCCCTCGTTTCGTCACTGGCGGCTTCGCCGCCGGTTCCCAGCGGGACCTCCGCTCCCGCCCGGCTCACGGAATTCCCATCGTGCCTGATTCTTTCGCGGCAAATGGACCGCACCGCTTTTGCCCTGCCCCGCGAGAACCCGACCATGGCCGATACGGACCTCATCGCGGCGCTTCGCGAGGCCGACGCCGTCCAGTACGGCGAGTTCGAACTCTCGCATGGCGGGACGAGCGACTACTACGTCGACAAGTACCGCTTCGAGACCGATCCCCGATGCCTTTCGCTGATCGCGTCGGCCTTCGCCGAGCGGGTCGACGAGCCGAAACTCGCGGGCGTCGCCCTCGGGGCAGTGCCATTGGTGGCAGTCACGAGCGTCGAGACGGACCTCCCGTACGTCATCGCGCGCAAACGACAGAAGGAGTACGGCACCGCCAATCTGATCGAGGGCGCTCTCGAAGAGGGCGAGGAGGTGCTCGTTTTGGAGGACATCGCGACGACCGGGCAAAGCGCCGTCGACGCCGCCGAGGCGCTCCGGGAGGCCGGTGCCCGCGTCGAGCGCGTACTGGTTGTCGTCGACCGCGAGGAGGGCGCCCGCGAACTGCTCGCCGAGCACGACCTCGAACTCGAAGCGTTGCTCACGGCCACGGAGCTTCTCGACCGGTAGTATCCGCTCCCGTGCGTGTTTTCTCCGGGATCCGATTCGGGATATTCATGCTCGTGTAGATCACCCTTCGAATATGAACAGAGCGGAGAAGGCTGCCCTGCAGTTGCAGGCGGTCTCGGTGCTCGGAATGCTGAAGGAGACGCGCACGTACGACGAACTCGCCGATCTGACGGGCCTGCCGGCGGGCGACCTCAACCGCTACGTCAACGGCCACGTCCTTCCGGGGACCGACCGCGCTCGCGCGGTCATCGACGGCGTCGGCTACGATACCCTTACTGCGGAGCTCGATGCGCGGATCGAACTCGACGGGGAGGGCTACGTCGACAACTCCGGGATCGTCTTCGATCAGCCCTTCCTCGATCTGGTTGCGCCGATCGCCGCCGAGTCCTTCGAGTTCGAGCGCCCTGACGTGGTGTTGACGGCCGCAACCGATGGAATCACGCTCGCGGCGGCGATGGCGCGGTACTTCGACGCTCGGTGTGCCTACGCGAAGAAATCGAAGGAGACGGCCGTCGAGGAGTTCATCGAGGCCCGCGATCGCCTCGATTCGGGGATCGAACTCACCTACTACCTGCCGGCCTCGGTACTGTCTGCGGGCGACACCGTACTGGTGGTCGACGACCTGATCAGGTCGGGCGAGACCCAGGAACTCCTGCTCGATATCGTCGACGGCTCGGACGCCCACGTCGGCGGCGTCTTCGCACTTATTGCCGCCGGAGACGAGGGGATCGAGCGCGCCCGGGCGCGAACCGACGCTCCGGTCGGCGCACTCGAACGCCTCGACTGAAAACGATGTGTGTACAGCTTTTCGGCGAGATAATACGAAAATACTTAAATAAGTGCGTTGTGCTACGACAACTCATGCATTATGGGGACCGCTGAACGCCTGCGGGCGTACTTCGACGTGACGGGGTCGGGAAGCGACGTCAGGACCGAGACCGTCGCCGGGATCACGACGTTCCTGGCGATGTCGTACATCATCCTGGTGAATCCGGTGATCCTCGCCGAGGCGATCACGGTCGAGGGCTACTCCACCCAGGAGGTCCAGCAGATGATCGCCATCGCAACCGTCCTCTCCGCCTTCGTCGCCACAGCCGTAATGGCCGTCTATGCCAACCGTCCGTTCGCGCTCGCACCGGGAATGGGGCTCAACGCCTTTTTCGCCTTCACCGTCGTCCTCGGGCTCGGGATCCCGTGGCAGACCGCGCTCGCAGCCGTCTTCGTCGAGGGGCTGCTCTTCATCGCCATCACGGCCGTCGGCGCGCGAAAGTACGTCATCGAACTGTTTCCCGAACCGGTGAAGTTCTCCGTCGGTGCGGGGATCGGGATCTACCTGCTCTTTATCGGCCTCCAGGAGATGCAACTGGTCGTCGCAGACGAGTCGACGCTGGTCGCCCTGGGGAATGTCGCCGCGAACCCCGTCGCTACGCTGGGCGTTCTCGGGCTTGCGGTCACGTTCGTCCTCTGGGCGCGCGGGATCAAGGGCGCGATCGTCATCGGGATCGTCGGCACGACCCTTCTCGGGTGGGCGCTCACAGTTGGAGGCGTCTTCTCACGGGGCGTCGTCACCCCCGAGACGTTCGCAAGCCCCCAGTACGACATCACGCCGCTTGCCGGTGCCTTCCTCGACGGGCTGGCCGACGTCGATCCGTTGACCTTCGCGCTAGTCGTGTTCACCTTCTTCGTCGTCGATTTCTTCGACACTGCCGGGACGCTGATCGGCGTCTCGCAGTTCGGCGGCTTCCTCGACGAGGACGGCGACCTCCCCGAGATCGAGAAGCCCCTGATGGCCGACGCCATCGGGACCACCGTCGGTGCGATGCTCGGAACCTCGACGGTGACGACCTACATCGAGTCCTCGACGGGCGTCGAGGAGGGCGGCCGTACGGGATTGACGGCGCTGGTCGTCGCCGGGCTCTTTCTGGTCTCGCTGGTCGCGATCCCGCTGATCGCGGCGATTCCCGCCTACGCCTCGTACATCGCGCTCGTCGTCGTCGGGATCATCATGCTTCAGGGGGTGCTCGACGTCGACTGGAACGACCCCGCGTGGGCCGTCTCGGGCGGGCTGACGATCACGGTGATGCCGCTGACCTACTCGATCGCCAACGGGCTCGCCGCCGGCATCATCGCCTACCCGGTTATCAAGGCCGCCATCGGTGAGTTAGACGATGTGCGCCTCGGTCAATGGCTGCTCGCGGCGGTGCTCGTCGGCTACTTCTACGTCCAGACGAGCGGGATGTTGCTCTGATCCGGTCGCTTTTGAGCGTGGGCGACCTACGGAGGGTGATGGCACCGATAGAGTTCTACGCGCTCGATGGCTGTCCGTTCTGTGCGAAAGTCGAAAGCAAACTCGACGAACTCGGCGTCGAGTACACCACCCATTCGGTTCCGAGCAGCCACGCCGAGCGAACCGAGGTTGAGGAGATCAGCGGCCAGACCGAGGTTCCGATGATCGTCGACCCCGACCACGACGTCGAGGGGATGCACGAGAGCGACGACATCGTCGAGTACCTCGAAGAGACCTACGGCTCGGCGTCGTAATCGGTTTCGAGGCGCGTTCACAACGACGACGTGGATCGGGGGATCAGGCGTGCTCTTCGGGCGGCGTGGTACGCTCGCGGATCAGCTCCCTGAGCTCCTCGCCGTCGCGGGCCGATTCGGCCTCCTCGCGTTCGAGGATCGCGGTTCCCT
This sequence comes from Halalkalicoccus subterraneus, assembly GCF_003697815.1. NCBI lineage: Archaea > Methanobacteriati > Methanobacteriota > Halobacteria > Halobacteriales > Halalkalicoccaceae > Halalkalicoccus > Halalkalicoccus subterraneus. The sequence continues at coordinate 20,382 of NZ_RDQG01000021.1, forward strand.
CGATCTCCTCGCGGGGAGCCTTATCGACGAAGTAGACCGATCGCGTCAGTGTGACCTTCCCGAGCGAGCCCATGATTCGGGCGCGCTTCTCGGCGGTTTTCGTGAACGCCGAGTTGCCGGTGAGAAGGCTCTCCTCCTCGCCTGTGTCCTCGCCGACGGCCTTGAACGGCGCGCGCGTCGTCGGGTGGACGTCGAAGCCGGCCCGCGTGAGCACCGCGGTGATGCCCTCGTCTTCCGGTTCGACGTCGGGGTCCTCGGGGGTGGGTTCGGCGTCGCGAACTTCCTCCGCACCGTCCAGTACATCGACCGGGCTGGTCAGGGGCGCGTTGAACAGGTCCTCCAGCGCCATCGCTACCTCGATCGAGGCGTTCATCCCGTCCTCGTACTTCGAGACCGTTCGCCGGGAGACGCCGAGCTCGGTGGCGAGCTGACCGAGACTCCAGCCGAGCTTCTCGCGCTCGTCGGCGAGGATGTCGCTGTCGATGCTGACGTACAGCCCGCCCGGTGCGGCGTAAATGAGGGGTGGAACGTTCTCGACGAACAGGTCCATCGCGGTGTCGGGGCTGAAGACGGGCACCCCATGGCGGAAGTAGACCACGCCGGGTTCGAGCTCCTCGTCGCGGGTTCGTAGCCCGATGACGAACGGCGTGGCGTTCAGGTAGCTCCCGAGCCGGCGCATCTCCGCGCCGGTCACCCCGTCGAACCCGTCGACGTTGCCCAGGATCTTCACGAGAATCAGGTCCTCGCCGCGCCGTGCCGCGATATCGAAACTCTTCGGGCGGATGGCACACCGGTCGCTCACCGCAAATCCCGCGTCGGTGAGCATCGCTGTTACGTTTCCGACCAGTGCAGACCGAGACATATTCCTATATAAGTCATTCGACCCATATATGTGTTGTGACAGTGTAGCGGCCCGTTCCCCACTTCTCCCCTGCTCTCCCGTCGGTATATATTACAGCGAGTCGAAAGCCGTTAGCCCGCCGGGCGGGTAGACGGGGCAATGACCGTCGTCGGACTCGACGATACTGATTCGCGGACACGCGGGATGTGTACGACGTACGTCGCTCGCGAGATCGCCGACGCGCTTGCGGAGGCGGGCGCAACCGTCGGGGGGCTCCTGTTGGTTCGGCTCAACCCCGCGATCGAGCACAAGACCCGCGGCAACGCCGCCCTCGCGATCCACACTGACTACGATCCCGGGGAGGCGTTCGAGCTCGCCGGCCGGCAGGTCGAGGCCCTCAGCGAAACCGACGACCCGAACACCCAGCCCGGACTCGTCGTCGCGCCCGGTGATCCCAGTTCAGTTCCGGATTCGGTCGCCGAGTTCGCCCGTCGCGCTCTCAGGGACCGTCTCTCGCCCGACGAGGCGCTCGAACTCGCCGACACGTGGGGCTACTTCCATCGAGGCTGGTCGGGCGGGCGCGGGCGGATCGGCGCGCTCGCAGCGGTCGGTGCGGATCGGGCGTTCTCCGAGTGGACTTCGGAACTGATTGCCTATCGCGAGCGCGGGCGGTGGGGTTCCTCACGGGATGTCGACCCCGACTCCGTTTTCGAGGCTGCCGAGTCCGAGTACCCCGTCGTGTGGGACACGGTCGACCGCGAAACCGGGGATACGGTCTGTGTTCCCCATACGCCCGGCCCGGTTCTCTACGGCATTCGGGGTGACGATCCCCGTGCTGTTCGACGGGCCACAGAGCGCATCGAGAGCGAACCGGTCGCGGACAGCGCGCTCTTTACGACGAACCAAGGTACCGACGCCCACCTGCAGGACGGGGCGGTCGGCTCGGTCGGGGACGGCCGGGCCTACCGGGTAGAGGGAGCGGTTTCTACCCCGCCCCAGACCCGCCGGGGCGGCCACGTCTTCTTCGAGATCCGCGACGGGGACGATCGGTTGCGGTGTGCGGCGTTCGAACCCACGAAACGCTTTCGCGACCGGGTGCGCGCGCTTCGTGAGGGCGACCGGATCACCTCCTGTGGGGAGGTCTCGGATGAAACGCTGAAACTCGAGAAGTTCGCGGTGCGCGAACTGAATCGAATCGAACGTCGGAACCCGCGGTGTCCCGACTGCGGGCGCTCGATGGAGAGTGCCGGCCACGAACAGGGCTATCGCTGTCGGGACTGTTCGACGAGTGCGGAGCGGAAAGACGAGATCGAGGTTGAGCGCGACCTCGACCTGGGGTGGTACGAGGTGCCGCCGACGGCGCGACGCCACGTCGCGAAACCACTCGTCAGAGGTGGCTTCGACGGGCCGGTCCACCCCGAACGGTAGGCTACCAGTCGCCCGCTACATTCGTGTCTTCGGGTTCGGTCGGTGCCTCGTCGCCCCGCAACACCACATAGGCGATCGGGACGACGATCCCGATCGGGAACAGGAGGAACGACACGCCGACGGCGATCGACCATAGCAGTTCGTTGTTCTCGCGCTTGGCAGCGTCCTTGTAGACCCAGTAGCCGACGGCGATCCCGACAATCACGAGCACGACCGTCATGACCTGCGAGATCAGTATCAGCGTCTCCATGTCTACCGGGAAGTCCTCGGGGAGCTCCGACTGCAGCAACACGAGCGTCGAAAGCAACTGTTCCATCTATCGTCCCCCGCTTGCGCTGTCGATTCGATTCCCGATTCGCGTACCACGGTATTTTATTTCCACATAGAAGAACGGAAATTATACGCTATACTTCTTCTGATACATTATGTATATCTGATAATAATCCGGTCCCGGATCGGTATTGGTTTTATGAATCCGATGTATCATTCATTCGTTAGTATCGACAAGATATATGTATTTTGTTCAATAACGTCGGATTGATCAAAACTGTGTCTGCTATCGAACTGACGGACGTCACCAAACGATACGGCGAGGAAACGGCGCTCTCGGGGCTCGATCTCACGGTACGCGAGGGAGAGATATACGGGTTTCTCGGCCCCAACGGGGCGGGGAAATCGACGACGATCAACCTGCTTCTGGATTTCGTTCGGCCGACCTCCGGCGAGATCCGTGTGTTCGGCCACGATGCCAAAGAGGAGGGTCTCGCGATCCGCGAGCGGACTGGGATCCTGCCCGAAGGTGTCTCGCTGTACGACCGGCTGACCGGCCGTCAACACATCGAGTTCGCCATCGAGTCGAAGGCTGTAGACGACGACCCGGACGCGCTGTTCGAGCGGGTCGGGCTCGGCCCTGACGCCGCAGGTAAGAAAGTCGGTGGTTACTCGAAGGGGATGGCCCAACGCCTCGCGCTCGCGGCCGCGATCGCGGGCGAACCCGATCTCCTCATCCTCGACGAGCCTTCGACGGGGCTCGACCCCGCGGGCGCCCGCGAGATGCGCGAGATCATCCGCACCGAGCGCGATCGCGGCGCGACGATCTTCTTTTCGAGCCACATCCTCGAACAGGTCGATGCGGTCTGTGATCGCGTCGGTATCCTCCGGGACGGCGAACTCGTCGCCGAGGACACCGTCGACGGGCTCCGCGAATCGACGAGCGAGGAGACGACGCTGGTGGTCGAACTCGATCACCTGCCCGACGGTGCGACCGAGCAGGTCGCCGCGCTCGATGGGGTTTCGAACGTGACCACACAGGGGACGACCGCGACCGTCACCTGCCGGGACGAGGTGAAGACACGGGTCATCCGAGGCTTCGAGGAAGCGGGCGCGACCGTCGAGGACTTCGAGACCGAGGAGTCCTCGCTCGAGGACCTCTTCATCGACTACACGACGGGGGCGACCGCATGAGCGCGATCGCCATCGCCAAGAAGGACTTTCAGGACGCCGTGCGCTCGCGCGGGCTGATCGCGCTGACGGTGATCTTCGTTCTCTTTACCGTCGCCGGCGCCTACATCGGGACACAGATCTCCGGCTTGCTCGGCGAGGAAGCCGGCGACACGCTCGATCTGATCATCGCCCTCCAGACGCCCGCGAGCTTTCTGGTCCCGATCATCGCCCTGCTGATCGGCTACGGCGCCATCGCCGGCGAGCGAGAGAGCGGCAGCCTGAAGTTCTTGCTCGGGCTGCCTCACACCCGTGAGGACGTCGTCCTCGGGAAGGTACTCGGTCGAACGGGGGTCGTCGCGGTCTCGATCTTGATCGGCTTCATCGCCGGGATGATCGCCATCTTCGCGTTCACCGGTTCGTTCTCGGTCGTCGAGTACGCCGTCTTCACCCTGTTGACGATCGCGCTGGGCTTCGTCTACGTCTGTATCGGTGTCGGCCTCTCTTCGATGACCAAATCGACCACACGCGCCGCGATCGGTGCGTTCGGTCTACTCGCACTGTTCTGGATCCTCTGGGGCGTTATCGCCCAGTTGCTGCTGTATCTCATGTCGGGATCGGTCCTTCCCCAACCGCCGATTCCCGGCTGGTACGTCGCGTTCCTCTCGCTGCCCCCGGGACCAGCCTACGGTTCCGCGCTCGGAGCGGTCTTTGACGAGGGCGGTCTCGCCGTCGCGAGCACCTACGAGGGTCAGGGCCTCGTCGAGGGTGGAATCCCCATCGTCGCCGAACCGTGGTTCGGCTTCGTATTGCTCGCGGCGTGGGCGTTCGTTCCGCTGGCGCTCGGCCTGCTTCGGTTCGATCGCGTCGATCTGTAGAATCGAAGGGTTCTATCCCGTCCCCGCCGACGCCCTCACATGAACCGTTCGGTCCTCTTTACGGCACTCGCGGTGGGGCTGGTCGGGGCCGTTTCTCGCCCCGCTGTTCGGCCCGACCGCCGCGTATTCGCCGGTCGTCGCTTTTCTCGTCTGTGCATTCGGCGCGCTTGCCGGCCTGTGGATCGTCTCCTATGCTCTGGCGCTCGACGCTCGGTAGCCGCGCTCCCGCGCGGGCCGGGTCGAAAACCGTGAGCCCGAAATCGACAGCGCCAGCCCGAAGAACTTCGAGAACCGTTAGGTCCACTCCGCCTTCAGCCCGCTGCCCGTCAACGGGACGACCACGTCGTTGCCGTCGTCGAGAACGCCCCGCTCGCGGTACTCCCGCAGGGCGGCCGGCGCGACCGCACACGTCGGCTCCACGTAGAAGCCTGCCCGGTGGAGCCGGTCGAGTTCGCGTTCGGTCGCCGCCTCCTCGATCGCGATCGCGTCCCCCTCGCTCTCGGCGATCGCCTCGTGGATCTCCTCGCTGCGTACGGGTTCGCGAATCTGAATCCCGTCGGCCACGTCGTTCGTGTCCCCCCGCCCGCCGTGACGCCCGTCGGCGATCGGCGCGTAGCCGGCGGCCTGCGCGCCGAGCAATCTGGGCACGGAATCGATCCAGCCGGCCTCCGAAAGCGCTCGAAAGCCCCGATAGGCTCCCAGAAAGAGGGTGCCGTGACCCAGCGGGAGAACGACCGCGTCGGGGACCCGCCAGCCGCGCTGGGCGGCGATCTCGAACGCGACCGTCTGCGTGCCGGCGAAGAACGCGGGGTTCCACGCGTGGCTGGCGTACCAGCCGTCTCCTCCTTCCACCGCCTCGATACACGCCTCAGTGACCGCTTCTCGACTCCCTTCGACCGTCCGTACCTCGCCGCCCGCGCGCTCGATAGCGGCGACCTTCGAGGCTTTGACCCCTGCCGGTACGTAGATCTCCGCGTCGATCCCGGCACGCGCCGCGTAGGTCGCGACCGCCGCGCCCGCGTTCCCCGAGGAGTCCTCTATCACTCGTTCGACACCTAGCTCTGCGGCCCGCGAGAGGAGCGTCGTCGCACCCCGGTCCTTGAAACTCCCCGTCGGGAAGACGTACTCCAGTTTGAACGCGGCGTCCCAGTCGGGGGCGGCGACGAGCGGCGTAAAGCCCTCGCCCAGCGTGACCCGACGCTCGATCGGGACGAACTCCGAGAACGCCCACAGCCCGTGACGAGTGTCGAGGGCCGAAAACGACGGGGGCGGGCCATCGGGAAGCGGTCGGACGGCGAGTTCGAGTGGACTCCCGCACGAACAGCGCCACGGTTCGTCCGCGCTCGCGGGGTAGTGCCGGTCACAGGCCGGACACCGAAGATCGACGGCCATCAGTACGAGTCGATTCCGGTCGCGATCGAACAGACGTATTCGCCCGTTGCGACTTGGGGGAGCCGCCGCGAGCGCCAGAAGATCCCGTTGCCGTCGGCGCTCACGTCGGTTTTGATCGTCCCGAAGACGTCCCTGACGGTGAAGACCGTCTCGCCGCGCGAGACCCGCTCACCCAACTCCTTCTCGAAGCGGACCAGCCCGCCCGCGGGCGCGCCGTACTGGTCGAACCCGGTCGCGCGCGTCTGGTCCCCTGGATCGCTCTCCCCGTCGAGAAAGCCGTAGTGACGGAGCACGTTGAACACGCCCCGGACGCCGTACTGGATGCTCTCGTCGTCCCAGCCGACACAGCCACCCAGTTCGGGATCCACAGTGGGAATCCCCTCGTCGGGACCGACGCGTGCGAGCTGGCCGCTCGGTCCCTTCTGGTCGAGGACGTAGCCGCAGTCGAAGACCTTCGCGAGTTCGAGACACTCCTCGTGGAGGCGGTGGCGCGTCCCACAGCGCACCCGGACCTCGTTGAGCATCCGGCTGGTCGAGCCCTGATGGAGGTCGAGGATCAGGTCCGCCTCCGTTGCGGCCTGGAACGTGGCGTGGGCGATCCGTTCGGAGGAGGTCCCCTCGCTGTCGCCCGGGTAGGTGCGGTTGGTCTTCGTGTCGTCGATCGGGTTCCTGTGCTGTGCGACCTGAAACCCGTGGTAGTTGACGATCCCGACGACGAGGACGCTACCTGCAAGCTCTGTGGGATCGATCCGGGGGACGACCCGCTGAATCACGCCGATCCCGTTGAGTTCGTCGCCGTCGCTGGCGGCCTGTACGTAGAGCGTTTCACCGTCCCGTTCACCGTTTATCACCGCGACCGGCAGCCCGAACTCCCCGCCGTCGCGCGTCTCGCCGACGGGTAGCCGCCCCGTGTCGGTCTCGCCGGGGGCGGCCGCCGCCGTTCCGAGGCTCCTCATTACTCCTATTCGACGCGGCCACGCCCTTTAGGCGTTCGATTACCCGTCCGTGCGAAAGATCGACGCGATTTTGCGTTCCCCTCCCGAAGGGGATGGCGTGAACGAGGACCAACACGAGCCGTCGCTCGCGGGGCTGTTGCTCGCCCTCGGCGTCCGGCGAAACGCCGTCATCGGGTTCGCCGTCGGGGTCGCGCTCGCCGTCGGCGCGTACGTCTACCGGATCGTCCTCGTCGATGCGGCCCCAGGTGTCGAGAGTTCCCCCGTCTTGTTCGGCGCGCTCGCGGTGACGCTCGCGATGTCGGTCGGAGCGTTCGTCGCGATCTCGCTGACGGTCGCCGCGGCGGTTCAGCGTGCCCGTCGGATCGATTGAGAAACGATAATCCTTAACCGGGATGGTAATCAACCTTGAGTATGGCAGACGATCTGAAAAAGGGACTCGAAGGTGTGCTCGTCGCCGAATCCTCACTGAGCTACATCGATGGGGGGGAGGGAATGCTCGTGTATCGAGGGTACGCTATCGAGGACCTCGCCCACGAGGCGAGCTACGAGGAGGTGCTCCACCTGCTCTGGTACGGCGAACTCCCGACCCGCGAGGAGCTCGACGCGTTCAACGAGCGAATGGTCGCCGAACGCGCCGTCGACGACGCGATCCTCGACACCGTCGAGGCGCTCGCGGCCGCCGACGCCGAACCGATGGCCGCGCTTCGTACGGCGGTCTCCCAGCTCTCGAGTACGGACCCCGACGGTGAGACCGATCCCGAGGACCGCGAGGCCACCCTGGACAAGAGCCGTCGGCTCACGGCGAAGATCCCCACGATCATCGCCGCGTTCGACCGGTATCGCGACGGCAACGATCCCGTCGAGCCCCGCGAGGACTTGGGCCACGCAGCGAACTTCCTCTACATGCTCAACGACGAGGAACCCGACGAGATCGCGGAGGAGACGTTCGACGCGGCGCTCGTCCTTCACGCCGATCACGGCCTGAACGCCTCGACGTTCTCGGGGATGGTCACCGCGAGCACCCTTTCGGACGTCTACAGCGCGGCGACGAGCGCCGTCGGCACGCTCAAGGGCGCCTTGCATGGCGGCGCGAACCAGAACGTGATGAAGATGCTGAAAGAGGTCGACGACAGCGACAAGGACCCCGTTAAATGGGCGAAGGACGCCCTCGATTCGGGCCGCCGGGTCGCCGGGTTCGGCCACCGCGTCTACGACGTCAAGGACCCGCGAGCCTACATCCTCGGGGAGTTCTCCGAGTCGCTGGCCGAGGAGGCCGGCGAGATGAAGTGGTACGACTACAGCGTCGCCATCGAGGAGTTCATGCAAGAGGAGAAGGGAATCGCCCCGAACGTCGACTTCTACTCGGCGACGACCTACTACCAGATGGGGATCCCGATCGACCTCTTCACGCCGATCTTCGCGCTCTCGCGCGTCGGCGGCTGGACCGCCCACGTCGCAGAACAGTACGAGGACAACCGGATCATGCGTCCGCGCGCGCGCTATGTCGGCGACGAGGACCAGGAGTTCGTCCCCCTCGACGAGCGCTGACGAGTTCCCCTTCGAACGTGACGATTTCCAAACAGTTATGATGTCTTAACACCTTCTCAGACGATACGGGCACGTAACTCAGCCAGGACAGAGTACCGGGTCTCGCACCCGGCAGCCACGTGGTTCGAATCCCGTTGTGCCCGCTCACTCGCTTTGCCCGTTCGCCCGATTGAGGGGTGGAAACCGCCCCTCGCTACTCGCGCCAGCCCCGCTCTTTCGTCGCTGTTACTCCTTCGACTCCCGTGTGTGCGTCGCTTCGCTGACCGTAACCCGAAAGCACCCGTCGGACGAACCACGACTATGCCCCGATTCTTCGTCTACGGAACCCTCACCGACCCCGAGCGCCTCGCCGAGTTGCTCGACCGCTACGACCTCGGATCCGAAGCCACGCTGTACGGCCTTCACCGGGTCGACGGACGGTACCCGACGCTCGCGCCCGGCGGCGAAGTGGAGGGTAGATTGCTCGAAACGCCCGAAACCGATCGTCTCGACGCCTACGAGGGGGTCGGGCCGGGGCTCTACGTTCGGGTATCGGTTTCCGTCTCGGACGGCACGAGCGCCGACTGCTACGTCGGTGATCCCGACCGCCTCGACGCGGACGCCGAGTGGCCCGGGGCAGGTCCCTTCGCGGAACGCGTCCGATCGTATCTCGACGAACGTGTCGTCGAAATCGGCCACAAAGGATGACACCCGTGCGCCGTCCGTCTGACGGCCCGTCATATCGATTCCGTCGGGCGGTTTCACTTCCGTTTCGGACGGAATGGTTTTATATAGGTAGGGAGACCTCGTAGACCTGCACGTCACACGGTTCGTGCATTCCCCATCCGTCACCGATTTTTCCGAAGGAACCGTTAACAGTCCCCCTCGCGTAGCCGCCGATATGCTCGGTATTCAGGACATCTATGCGGCCCGCGAGCGCGTCGACCGGACGGCGCGTCACACTCCTCTGGAGTACTCACATACCTTTTCGGAGATGACCGGTGCGGACGTCCGCCTCAAACTCGAGACCTTCCAGCGGACGGGGTCGTTCAAGATCCGCGGGGCGACCAACCGCATCGCGACGCTCTCCGAAGCGGAGCGGGAGGCGGGCGTCGTCACCGCGAGCGCGGGCAATCACGCCCAGGGGGTCGCCCTTGCGGCCACCCGCGAGGGCGTCGACGCGATCGTCGTCATGCCCGAACACGCGCCGATCTCGAAGCTCAAAGCCACCCGGAGCTACGGCGCTGAGGTTCTCCTGTACGGCGAGGACTACGACGCCGCCGCCGAGCGCGCCCACGAGATCGAACGCGAGGAGGGACGAACCTACGTCCACGCCTTCGACGACGAGGCGGTGATGGCCGGCCAGGGGACCATCGGTCTCGAGATCGCGGAGGACTGCCCCGAGGTCGATACCGTGGTCGTGCCCATCGGCGGGGGCGGACTGATCTCGGGTATCGCGACCGCGCTCAAAGCACAGGAGCGCGATGTCCGGGTGATCGGCGTACAAGCGGAGGGCGCGGCGAGTACCGCCGACTCGCTCGCGAAGGGGTCGATTCGGGAGTGGGACAGCGTCGATACGATCGCCGACGGGATCGCGGTCGGCCAGCCCGGCAATCACACCTTCGAGGTGATCCGCGAACGCGTCGACGAGGTGGTGACGGTCTCGGATTCGGAGATCGCCGTCGCACTCGCGGCGCTGCTCGAACGCTCGAAGACGCTGGTCGAGGGGGCGGGAGCGGTGCCACTCGCGGCGCTCCTTTCGAACGCCTTCGACTACGAGGAAGGCGAGACGATCGTCCCGGCGCTGTGTGGCGGCAACATCGACCTGAACACGCTGACGACGGTGATCATGCGCGGGCTGGTCGAGACGGGGCGGTATCTGAAGATCCGAACGGTCTTGAAGGACCGACCAGGTGCGCTTCGCCAGCTGATCGATGTGATCTCCGAGAACCGCGCGAACATCTACGCGATCCAGCACGACCGGACGTCCCGTGACATCGCGATGAACGCCGCCGAGGTGGTGATCGACCTCGAAACCCGGGGCCACGACCACGTCGAGGAGTTACTGGCAGGGATGCGCGAGGAGGGCTACGAGGTTGAGGTTCTGGTGTAGATTTAAGAACGCCCCGGTCGAGGATGAGGTATGAAGCGGATCATCACCACGTCGGATGCACCCGAGGCGATCGGTGCGTACAGTCAGGCGACGACCGCGGGCGACCTGCTTTTCAGTGCCGGACAGATCGCGCTGACCCCCGACGGTGAGATGCTCGCCAACGAGTCCGTCGCGGTTCAGACCCGCCAGTGTCTCGACAACGTCACGGGCATCCTCGAAAGCGAGGGACTCTCGACCGAGCACGTCGTCAAGACGACGATCTACCTCGACGACATCGCCGATTTCGATGAGATGAACGAGGCGTACGGCGAGTATTTCGCGGACGATCCGCCGGCCCGAAGCGCCTTCGAGGTCGGGGCGCTCCCGAAGGGGGCGGCCGTCGAGATCGAGGCCATCGCGACGACCGAGTGATGGACCCGCGGTTGAAGGCCAGCCTGCTGTGGGGGGCGATCGGGGCGCTTTCGTTTCTGGTCCTGATTCAGGGCTACGAACTGCTCTCGGCCGATCGTCTCTCCGGTTCGCTGAAGTTCGTGGTCGCGGCGATCGTCGCCCTCGTCGCCAGCGGATCGGCGTACGCCGTCGAGCCGGTTCTGTTCGACGAGAACGGAAGGGTTTAAACGCGAACGGCAGGTAAGGACGGTGTAAGCCGGGATGGCCGAACGGTAAAGCGCACGCCTGGAAAGCGTGTTCCCGTATGGGATTCTGGGTTCAAATCCCAGTCCCGGCGTTTTTCCGATTTCGACCCCACGAGCGTTTCGTCGTGCTCTCACGGTTCGAGCGGGAGTGCCGTCCGTTCGTCCGTCGTCGGATCGGTTACCGGATCTCGTCGAGCGGGACGTAGGATCCACGTTTGGCCGCGATCCAGCGGCTGTTGGGACGCCCCCGAGTCGCATCGAAGACGACGACCTCGTCGGTTTCGAACTCCCCGTTCAGCCCGACCCCACCGGGATTGAACGTATACCGGATCGCGAACGTCGGCCAGTCGTCGGTCGATCGCGGTCGTCTCGACCGGCCGTCAGTCATCTGTTTGCTCGTCGGGAAACGACGCTTCGAGCCGGTCGAGATGCTCGATCGCCTCCTGGAGGTCCACCATCTGTCCGGCCCGTAAGTCGTCGTGCTCGTGGGACACTTCCTCCAAGAGCGTTTTCGCCGCGGCGACCTTCGTCGGGAGTGGGATCGAACTCATCAGTTCGATCGCCCCCCGCGAGACGACCGGCCCATCGTCGCGCTCTCGAGCCGACGGTGCTCGCAGTGCCGGCGACGCGGATCGACTACTGTCGGCCCGACCGGCGATCCCGGCGGTGTGAATTCGACGGTACTTCTCGGAAACCGATTTGCGGGCTGGATGCGGTGATACATGACAGTGCTCTCCTGCTCCAATACTATCTAATTAAATATATATCTTAAATAATATATATGTAACTCGCCGGTTACTCGCAGGTAAGGACGCAAAGAAATATTATATCTATAATATAATAAAGTATATGTATTTATAGATGTAATCGACGGTACTGCATACGTTGTTCCGCTCATGACGACCGTCCATGTCCTCTATATCGGCCGTGCGGCCCGTACGCTCGAACGGCTACTCGCCGAATCCGACACTTCGTCTCCGATCATCGTCACCGCCGTCCCGACGGTCGAGGCGGCCGTCGAGTGGCTTTCGACCGGACAGTCGGACTGTCTGGTCTGGGGCCTCGACTGCGAGGACGCTCCCCAACTGGAGCGGCTGTTCTCGATCGCACCCGGAGTTCCGGTCGTGGTTCCCGAGTCGACCTCGCCGCCCGAGTGTCTCGAGAGAGACGCTCCCTCGATCACGCGGACGCGCGACAGCTCGCTCGTCGAGGCGGTGAGATCGACCGCGGAGCCGGATGACGCCCCTCTGGACTCGCCGCCGGAGGTGATCCTCTCGTTGCTCGATCGGTCGGCCGATCGGATCGCCAGGATCGACCGTGAAGGGATCTACCGGTCGGTAAGCGAGAAGCTGGCCGATAGCCTCGACCGGTCGAGCGCGGAGCTACTCGAGGCCTCGGTCGGAACCGCCTGTCCGGGTGATCCCGAGACCGTCGTCGAGCACGGCCGTCGGGCGATCGAGACGGGGACGATACAGCGAGACTCGGACGGGACCTATCGGTACGTCTACGTCCCGATCGACGGCGAACAGTTCCAACTCGTCGTTCAGGATCCCGAGCCGGCGACGAACGGTCAGCGGGTCGAACCCGCAAACGAGTTCATCGAGACCGTCCTCGACCGGTTGACGGACATCTTCTTCGTCTTCGACCTGTCCGGTCGGTTCCTCCACTGGAACGACCGCCTCACCGAGGTGACCGGCTACACCGACGAGGAGATCCAGTCGATGACGCCGATGGAGTTCTTCGTCAAGGAGGACTACGAGCGGATCGATTCGGCCATCTCCGAGATCGTCGAGACCGGCGATGCGACCGAGATCGTTCGCATCCGAACCCATGGAGGGCAGTTGTTACCCTACGAGTTCACCGGATCGATGGTCACCCACGAGGACGGAGCGCCCCGATACGTCTGCGGGGTCGCACGCGACGTCTCGCGCCGCCGCCGCTCGGAACGGGTGTTGCGCGAGCGCGAACAGGCGCTTGCGAACCTCATTCGAAACTTGCCGGGCGTGGTCTATCGGTACCGAAACGAGTCGGGGTTTCCCGTGGAGTTCATGAGCGAGGGCTGTTCGAGCCTGACTGGCTATCCGAGGGACCACCTCGAATCCGGCGAACTCTCCTGGATGAACGACGTGATCCATCCCGAGGATCGCGCGGGCGTCAAGCGCGACGTACGGGAGGCACTCGAGGCCGGCGAGCAGTACCAGACGACCTACCGCGTCGAAACCGCCGGCGACGGGATCCGGTGGATCTGGGAACAGGGAGGCGGGGTCGACGCGCCCGACGGGACGGTCGAGTACCTCGACGGGTACCTCACCGAGATCACCGATATCGTCGAGATCGAGGAGGAACTACGCCGCGAGAAGGCCTTCACCGAGAGCGCGCTCGACGCCCAACCCGACCTGTTCTACGTCTTCGCGCCCGACGGTACCATCCTGCGCTGGAACGACCGGTACAACGAGGTGACCGGCTACACCGACGAGGAGATCCAGTCGATGCACCCCATCGACTTCATCGCCGACGAGGACGTCCCGCAGGTACTCGATACGGTCGAAGCGCTCACGGATGATCACGAGTCGGTCTCGATCGAGGCCACGCTCGTGAGCAAGGACGGGACGCATATTCCCTACGAGTTCACCGGCTCCGTCATCGAGGACATCGGCGAACCGACCTTCGACACCCACGAGGCCGACGTCTACATCTGTGGTACGGGCCGTGACATCTCCCAGCGGGTCACCGCCGAGCGAGAACGCCAGGAGGCGATCACCGAACTCGAGCGCTCGAACGCCGAACTCGAACGCTTCGCCTACGTGGCGTCTCACGACCTCAAGGAACCGCTTCGAATGATCCGGAGCTATCTCGACCTGATCCAGCGCCGCTACGAGAGCGAACTCGACGAGGACGCGGACGAGTTCATCACCTACGCCGTCGACGGCGCAGAACGGATGCGACAGATGATCGACGATCTGCTGACCTACTCCCGTGTCGGTACCGACGACATCACGCTTCAGTCGGTCGACTGCAACGCGGTTCTCGATCGGGTCATCGACGCGCTTCGTCTCTCGATCGAGGAGACGGACGCCGATATCACGGTCGAACCGCTTCCGACCATCGAGGCTGACGACCAGCAGCTCGGTCAGCTCTTTCAGAACCTCGTCAGTAACGCCATCGCCTACGCGGGTGATTCATCGCCGAGTGTCCGCATCTCCGCGAGCGACCGCGGGGATGAATGGCGTTTTTCGGTCTCGGATTCGGGTGTCGGTATCGAGCCCGATATGACCGACGAGGTGTTCGAGATCTTCTCTTCGGGATCGGCCTCCTCGAGCACCGGAATCGGCTTGGCTATCTGTCAGAAGATCATCCGGCGCCACGACGGCGAGATCTGGGTCGAATCCGAACCCGGCGTCGGTTCGACGTTTCATTTTACCGTACCAAGCGGAAAACCGATCGACGCCGAAGGCGGACTCGAACCGTCGGATGGATAGCGCCCGTACCACTCTTGCTCTTCGAGGCGTTTATTGTGGTATTAACAGATGAACTGAGCTAAAATCGATTCAGCGAAACGTTCCTCTCCGATTAACGTGAACGTTATTCTCGACCGAATTCCCGAATACCACGTGTTTCGAACCGGTATACTACCGTTTTCAACTCTGAGTCGGGTGTAGGAGATGTAGCCTCGTAAACTATCGTCCGGTTATATATCCTCGGCTAGCAGACTATGGTGTGAGGTACACTGAATGCATGATTTAACAGGTTTCCAGCGTGACCTACTCTTGGTGATCGCTGGGCTCGATGAACCGAAGGGTCTGGACGTCAACGACGAACTCGAGGAGTACTACGGGACTGAGATCCGCCACGGACGTCTGTATCCGAACCTCGATACGCTGGTTAACAAGGGACTGGTGAAGAAGGGCAAACACGATCTACGGACCAACAAGTACATCCTGACAGACCGCGGCGAGCGCGAGATCGAGGCTCGGCTCAACTGGCAGCTCTCGTATATCCCCGACGAGATCAAAAGCCGCCTCGAAGGTCTCCCTCAGATGCAGTAGTCGATCGCCCTCATGCAGACAGTTTCCACCCGTGTGCGATGGGGGGGAGAACGCTATTCGAGGTAACCGAGATCCGAGAGTCGATCCTTTACTTGCCCGTCCTCGGCGCTATTCGCCGTCGAATCCGAGTATTCGGGATACGTCTCCGAACCGCTGTCGTCGACCACCGGTAGGACCCGTCCGTCCATCCGGTCGCTGTACGGCACGCCCAACGCGGCACAGATCGTCGGACCCACGTCGAACAGGTGCGCGTCCGATAGATCCGCGTCGGTGTCGATCCCGTCGCCCGCGGCGACGACGATCCCGTCGAGCTTGTGGTTCCACGGTTCGGTCGGCGGCCCGAACAGTCCGTCGCGCAACTGGGCCGAGAGGAACTGCTCGAAGTCCTTCGGTACCGTCAGGATATCGACCCCATTCTCTGCGTACGGTCCCCAGAAGTACTCCTCGCGCGGGGCGACCTCGCCGAAGACCGGATCCCCGTCGGGGGTTTCGACGCCTTCGAGCCGCTCGATCAGCTCGTCCCGTAACGCCTCGTACTCTCCTCGCGCAACGACGCCCTCCGGATCGCGCCCTTCGAGGTTGATTCGAACCCCGAGCTCGGTGCGAGCCCGCATGTATGCCCGTGATTCGGGGAAGTCGACCTGCTGTGCGCCGGTCCGACTCACGCCGGAGGGCGCGTAGCGCCGGGCGAGCGACCCTAGCCCGAGTCGATCGAGGACGGCGATCGCACGCGACGGGGTCAGGCCCGTCTTTGCGACTGCGGCCACGGCCCGTTCGATCCGGTTTGGCTCCCAGGTCGTCCGCTCGTCGCCTTGGCGCAGCTGTTCGCGGATCGGGTTCCACGACGGCATTCCCTTTCCGCCAGCCGACGTTTCGACATATCCCTCGCGCCGGAGGTACTCGTTGATGCGGAACTCGTAGTTCTCGTAGGGACCGATTCCGTGATCGCTCGCGATGAACACGCGTTTCGGCTCGCACTCGGCCATGATCTCGCCGATCTGCTCGTCGGTCGTCTCGTAGATCCGCCTGACCTTCTCGTGATCACCCTCGAACTCGTGAAAGACCGTATCGGTCTTCTGAAACTGGACGAACCCGAAATCGGGTTCGTACTCGTCGGCGAGGTAGCGAAACGCTTCCCCGCGCATCCGCGCCAGCGTACAGTACTCGTCCATCTTCTGTGTCTCGCTGTATTCGAGATCGCCGCGCGAGTAGTTCGGATACACCCTGTACTCACCGATCGCTTCCTCGACATCCTCGAGGAGTCCCTTCGGATGTGTGCCGGGGTTTTCGGGGCCGATGAACCCGGGGAGGATCGCGCCGTCTATCTCGTCGGGGGGATGGGTGACCGGGACGTTAACGATCACGCTCGAGCGGTCGTGTTCGTCGAGCAGCCGCCAGAGGGCGTGCTCGCGGACGTGGTTTGCCGTCACGACCTCCCAGTCATAGCCGTCGTAGTCGACGAAGCCGAAGACGCCGTGCTTGCCCGGGTTCACACCCGTGTACATGGAGGGCCACGCGCTCGGCGTCCAGGGGGGGATCTGTGATTCGAGTGGGCCGCTCGTGCCCTCCTCGATGATCGACTCGATGTGCGGAATGCTGTCGGTTTCGGAGAGGCGATCGAAGACGGGTTGGCAGGCAGCGTCGATCCCGATCAGAAGTGTGTCCATTCGATTGCTCATTGCGTCCTTGTTTTCCGTTTGGTGGTCATCTGGTTAAAACACCGCCCTCTGTATTTCGCGTGTCCGTGGGTCTCGATCACGAACCCGCCGTTCGAGTTCACGCGTCGGTATCCCCTTCACCTTCGAAAGTGACGCCGCTGTCGGCATCGGTATCGACGTCCCAGGTCGCCGTACACATCGTTACATCGCTGTTGTCGTAGGCGTAGTGTCGCTCGGGCCCACAGAGTTCGCTTCGGCTGATGCCGGGAGTGACGCTTTGCTCGTCCTCAGCGACGAAGAACGTACCGCCCGTGCTTTGGTGCTCCCGATAGATCACCGTCTCGGAGTCGCGAAGGCCCTGGTCGGTGACGTTCGTCGCGACCGCAGGTCCGGGTCCGGCCCGTGAGAAGACGGTGTTGTACGGATGGTCCGTGTGATAGACCTCGCCCGCCTCCTCGTCAACCGGACGGATTTCGCCGATCGTATCGACTGCGCTCAGCTCGGCTTGGTTGTAACTGTACTGGGTCTGGGCGTCGGGGAATCGTGGGTTATCGATCGTGCCGTCGGTCGCGGCGAACGACACTACCGGGAACGTGAGGGCGAACACGAGCAACACGACGAGAACGACCGGCGTCGTCAGGCGGCGAGAGAGGTACGCGACGCCGACCGCCGCAAGCAGGCCCATCGGAGCGGCGAGGAAGGCGTACCAGCGCTGAGGAATGAACGTCCGCACGCCGAACATGGGAAAGCCGAGGATGAACACGAGCATCACGACGATTGCGGCCCCGCACATGATCGCTCCATGAGTGATGTTGCGTCGTCTGAGGACGTAGAAACAGCCCACGACCGCGAGGGCGAACGGAATGAGGAACACCGCCGCGTCGATGTACTGGACCGCCTGTTCGATCAGCGTCGGGTCGAGGGCCGATTCCGAGCGTGATCCCGTCGTGTCGCCGAGGCCCGCCGATTGCTCGAGGGTCACGCGAAAGAAGCTGAACGTCGTCGCGAGGAACGTATCGCCGTTATACGGCGTCAGCGACCACATGAACGTGATGAATCCGAGGTCGAACGCCAGCAGTCCGGTGAGGCTCACAGAATCGGTGCGTCCGGCGCGGAGTCCACGAAACTGACTCGGCGGGCTGAACAGTTCGAAGCGCAACAGGAGGTGTGCGAGCAGTCCTGCACCCGTCAGGATCAGCATGATGAACGCCGAGATCTGGTGGGTGAGGATCGTCGCGACGCTGAGGAGGACGATCAGGGTGAACTCCCGGCCGCCCGGAGTGACGTCGAGCACCCTGACGAGCAGATAAAACACGCCGAGGAAGAAGATCAATCCGAGCCCGGTCGGGATCAGATGGATCGACCACTCGACGGTGTGCGCCGAAATCGCGTAGATCGCGGTCGCAAACAGGCTCCAGCGTGCGGAAACGAACAGCCGCGACGCGATGTAGAGAAACACCGGTGAGAACGCCATTGCGAATCCGATCGAGAGGAACAGTCCGTCTCTGACCGGGATGTCGCCCAGAATACTCGTCGCGGCGACCGCGAGGTGGAACAGCGGCGACGCGTAGTACTTGTTCCCCTCGAGGAAACCGAGCGAACCGGTTTCGACGATGGAGACCGTCCACGAGGGGACGTGCGTCCAGACGTCGATCCCGATGAACCCGGGGGTCGTTAGCAAGGCGATATACCGGATGGTGAACGCGAACGCGAGGATCTGGACCATCACCAACCACGGCACGAAGTCCCGCTCGCGCGTGAAGAAGATCTGTGCGAAGATGGTGATGCCGATGACCGTTGCGATGGTGTAGAACGCCGTCGTCCGACCGCCCTGATAGAGCCCGAGGAAGATCAACAGGCCGGTTCCGAGGATCGTCACGCTCGGCAGCAGTCGACCCGCCCACGTCGGAAGCGCTGGAAGCCCCTCCGTGTTGTTCGTCCGGACCGCGAGCAGGTATATCACGGAGGCGAACACCAGTGCGAGGGGAATCGCGACGATGTAAAAGTTCGACGCGACCAGTCGAAGCGGTAACAGCCCGATGGCCAGTACGAGCGCGAGGATCGCACCGATCACGTCGAAGCGCTGTGTCGAAAGCCAGCCGTAGAACCGGCCGCTAATGGCCACGGCGGTCACCTCGGGTCGACCGCCGACCGCGGGTCTGACAGTTCATTCGTTTGTTCCGTATTGAAATTCGTCAACGTTATATTTCTTTTCAACAAGCTGTTCGTGCATAAACCGTCTCGTTCGCTCCAGTTCGGCCTCGACCTCGTTCGAAAGCCGGGTCTCGAAGTCGGCGTCCTCGTCGCCCCACAATCCCGGATGCGTGAGTATCTGGAGCTTATCGGGGAGTTCGCCCGCGAGCGGATGTTCCTCGCGCCAGCGCTGGTTCGAGTCGCCACGGTAGGCGATGTCAGTGAAGAACCGCTCCTCGTAGGTGCTCGTAAAGCCCTCGAACGACCGCCGAAAGAGCCACTCGTCGGGTCGGTGAAACGAGACCGCTTCGCTCACATTGCCGACGGCACATGCCAGTGCCTCGCGCTCTTCAAGGACTCGTTCGGTGACAGCAGTCGAGGACGCCTCGCCGTCCCAGTACTGGTGAGTACTGAAATGGATGCCGATAGTGTGTCCCATCGATTGCAGTTCCCCGAGCGCGCTCCTGATAGGCTTATAAAAGACGTTGTACAGCGGGCAGTTCAGCAACACGAAGTACGTCGCTTCGATCCCCAGATCGGCCTCGATCCGGCCCATCTCGAGTGCCTTCCGTGGCGAGAAGTCGATGTCGTGTCTGACGATCATCTCGCCGGGTTCGAGCGGGTCGTCGTAGTCGGCGGGGGTGTAACCCGCATCGAGGAGGTCGGTGAGAAATCGTTCGTACCAGTCGAAGGTGAACTCGACCGGCTCCGTCGGTTCTCGTCTGGAGGGGCTGTGAGTGTTCATTGCTCTGTGATGGGCCGGGCCGGCGTCCCGACGACGGTCGTATCGTCGGGGACGTCCGAGAGGACGCCCGCGTTCATCCCCACTTCGGCGTCATCACCAATGGCGATGTCGGTTGCGACCGAGACGTGCGGATGGATCGTCACGCGCTCGCCGACGGTCGCACCGCCCGAAAACCCCGATCCGTAGGCGACGGTAGTGTCGCTCCCGATCCGGACCTGGTGGGCGAGGTGGACCTGCCCGCTCAGTTTCGCGCCGTGCTCGACGACGGTCTCGTCGAAGACCGCGCGGTCGATCGAGCTGTTGGGGCCGACCTCGACGTCGTCCTCGATCAGGACGTCTCCGTCGTGAATCTGCCGGTGGAGCCGGCCCGCCTCCTCGCGCGCGAAACCAAATCCCGCACTTCCGAGGACTGCGCCGGCTCGTATCGTGCAGTCGTCGCCGATCTCGACACAGTCGGCGATACGTGTCTGTGGACCGATAACGCACCGCTCGCCGATCGTCGCCCCCTCCTCGACGACCGCAGTCGGGTGGACCCGTGTCTCCCCGACCCGGTCCATGAAGAACTCGTTTGCGGCCCTGACGAACGCGAGCTTGGGCTCGGGGACGAACACGAGTGTTCTCCCCTCGACGGTTCCGATTTCGGGCGGACAGACGATCGCGCCAGCATCCGAACTCCTGACGTACTCGGGGTCGTCGTAGACGCAGAACGCGAGCTCGTCGGTGGTGGCCGAGTCGAGTGCGCCGACACCTTCGACGGCCGTCTCGGGCCCGACGTGCTCGCCGTCGACGAACGCGGCGATCTCGGTTGACTGAATCCTCACTGTAGTCTCACTCGCAGTCGTTTCGGGAGGTATTTTATTATCCCGACTCTAACGGCCGGCTGTCGAAGCACCTGCTCCGGTCACGACCACGGGAACCTGTCGCTGTGGACACAGTAGACCCCCCATAGTAATGGCCCGTGATCCGAGAGCTACCGACGAGATCTGCTCTATCATGTATAACGACAAAACGATCGCCGCCGTGATTCCGGCGTACAACGAGGAGCCGTTTATCGGTGAGGTCATCGAGACCCTCCCCGAGTTCATCGACCGCGCGTACGTGATCGACGACCGCTCGACCGACGATACGTGGGGCGAGATCCAGCGCAAGGCCGAGGCCGTCAACGATGAGGGCGAGACCACACTCGATCGCGTCGTCCCGATTCGCCACGCCGAGAACAAGGGCGTCGGCGGTGCGATCAAGACGGGCTACCTCCACGCGCTCGACGACGAGATGGAGGTCACGGCCGTCATGGCGGGCGACGGCCAGACCGAACCCGACATCGTCGAGCGGATCGTCCGTCCCGTCGCCGAAGGCAAGGCCGAGTACTCGAAGGGGAATCGCCTGCTCGGGGCCGAACGCCGCGACATGCCGTTGTTCCGGCAGATCGGGAACTTCACCCTGACGCTGATCACGAAGATCGCGAGTGGCTACTGGAAGATCATGGACCCCCAGAACGGGTCGACCGCGATCTCCTACGAGGCGCTCGACAAGGTGGGGATCGAGGACATGTACGAGGACTACGGCTACTGTAACGACCTGCTCGTGCGCCTCAACGCCAAGAACATGCGCGTCGCCGACGTGAAACGCCGCGCAGTCTACAAGGACGAGGAGAGCGGCATCGACTATAAGACCTACATCCCGAAGGTATCGGGGCTGCTTCTCAGGGATTTCCTCTGGCGGCTTCGCGTGAAGTACCTGATCCGGGACTTCCACCCGCTGGCGCTGTTCTACTACGTCGGCGCGGCCTCGGCGGGTATCGGGCTGTTTTCGGCGCTCAAATCAGCGCTCGATCGTGAGGGGACTTCCCGGGGGACCTCGATCGTCTTGTTCGTGCTCGGCTGGCTGTTCATGCTGCTTGCGATGGTCTTCGACATGGAAGAGAGCAAGGACCTCGAAGTCCTGCTGTACGACGAGTAGGAGTAGTCGCGCCGAGTCGACGATCGACCGATACGGTCTTCGAGTCGAAATCGCCGCTGTTCGTTCAGTAGTGGTAGACCGTCTCGCGGACGCCGCCCTCGACGTCGATGCCGTCGGCGTCGACCGAACCGGCACCCGAGGTGACCGAAACCGCGTCGCGTGCTCCGCCACCGCTGATCGAGCAGTCCTCGATGCTGACCGATTCGGCACCGGACATCACGCGGATACACT
This sequence comes from Halalkalicoccus subterraneus, assembly GCF_003697815.1. Lineage (NCBI taxonomy): Archaea > Methanobacteriati > Methanobacteriota > Halobacteria > Halobacteriales > Halalkalicoccaceae > Halalkalicoccus > Halalkalicoccus subterraneus. The sequence goes on from NZ_RDQG01000021.1 coordinate 42,424, forward strand.
CGGTCTGGTTAATGGACATGTAGATGTCGAGGCCGCTGATCTCGATGTCTCCACCGTCACACCGGACGGGCCGCTGGCCGCCGAAGCCGGAGATCTCCTCGTCGTACTCGAACTCCGCGTTCTTCAGCGAACAGCTGTCGCCGTCGAGTCGAACGCCCGCGACGTTGGTGTTCTCGAAGCTCCCACCCTCGACGTGGACCTCGCCCTCGTCGCTTGAACAGTAGATACCGTTGTCGGGGAACGGCCCGATCTGGCAGTCCTTGATCGTGACGCTCCCGGAGTGATAGTCGCTGACGAGCAGGCCGGTCCCGCCGCGGCCGCCGGAGACGTCCTCGCCGCCGTCCGAGAGGTCGACGTTCTCGACGAGGCCGTCGCCGCCGCTGTTCTGCATGCCGACGAGCATCGGGCCCTTGCTGGCCGTGTCGTGTTTGCCCTCGACGGTGAGGTCACCCGCGTACAGGTCGTTTCCGGCCTGCAGTTCGAACACTCGACCGCCGGTGTTGCTGCCGGTGATGTCGACGGTGAAGCCCTCAACGTGGAGGTCGTCGATGGGTGAGCTGTAGGTACCGAGTTTGAAGGTGTAGCCGTCGGTCGGTTCTACCTTGATCGTCGCGTCGTCGCCGACCATCCCGAACTTCGAGTAGTTCGTGAGTCGGACCGTCCCGCTGATGCGGTACTCGCCCGACGGGAACTTCACGAGCGTTCCGTCGCCGGCGACGTCCTCGAGAACCGACTCGATCGATGAGCCACCACTATTGTCCGCACCGGCCTCGACGATGTCGACGACCTCCGAGTATCCGGACTCGTCGGCATCGACGTCCTCGTCGGCGTCCGACTCGGAATCGGATTCCGAGTCGTCGGTGTCGCCGAAGTCGGCCGGCTCGCCGTTGATCGTTACCGTGACCGAAGCGGACGATTCGAAGTCCGAGACTTCGCCGGAGAATGCATACGAGTCGGGTTCGTTGGTGGTTCGTCCCTCGACGGACGTCCCGTCGATTGAGTCATAGGAGTTGATCGTCGCGTCGTTCGCGTCCGATTTCTCGATGTCACCGCTGACCGAGAACTCGTAGTAAGCGGTCGATCCCTCGCCCGAGACAGTGATTACGTTCTCGCCATCGGCGCCAGCCAATGAACCGAGTGCTGGCGTCGCTGCGATCCCCGCAAGTGCCCCGATATAACTGCGTCTGCTGACAGAACTGCGCTCTTCGTGGTCGTTATCTCGCATTCCGATAACATCACAACGGTGGTCGGTACTAATCTTTTCGGAATCAAGATAGGCTCAAAAATTGGTAATATAACCCTAATTATCCTCTATATGATGGTTTAATCGACGGACAGAATCCTTCTTAGAGGGATGTGGACGATCGACAGAGCTGATCCACTCATGTCGAAGATGAGGGAGTTCCGGTGGAGCCGGCCCCTGAGAGAACCCTAATCCGGTTACTAATTCTGATTTGCAACTCCATAATGTAATTTATACAATATATAAGTAAGACGTTACGAATGGACGGAGCAGACGATGGCTAACACGCTCGGTGACCGTCCCCATCGGCGCTCGTTCTTGCGAGCGATCGGTGCTGGGGCGGCCGCGATCGGCGTTTCCGGTGCCCTTTCGGGGACTGGAGCCGCTCAGGACGAGGAGACGGACGACGAACCCGCCGGCTACCTTTCGATCATTTACGATGACGGTCCGGCCGAGGACTACGATATGTACCGGATCCACCGGGAGTACGATGCTCCCGGCTGCACCGCAGCTTGTTCGGGCTTGGTTGACTCGGACGAGAGTTGGCTGACGACCGAGCAGCTCGAGGAGATGTCCGATTTCGGTTGGGAGGTCATGTCTCATACGGTAGATCACCGTCCGCTGGGCAAGGTGTCGATCGAAGCCGACGTCGAGGCGGACGACGACCGGATCTACGCTCAGACCAACAACCAGGGTCGCTTCGAAGGTGATCCGATCGTCGTGCTCGACGGGGAAAGCAAGGCTAAAGCGACCGTCGTGGGCAACGGCGAGGACGATACCGGTCTGTACATCGAACTCGAAGAACCGATCGGCCAACGCTTCGATGCCACGGAGGCGTTCGTCCGATACACGGACGAGTTCATCGAGGAAATCCTCGCGAATTCGCGGGCCCAGCTCGAGGAAATCGTCGGCGAGGGATGGATCACTGGATTCATCTATCCCTACGAGCGCAACGACGGGTTCGTGAGCGAGGCGATCTCGAATCACTACGACGCGGCGCCGCGGCGCGATAAGGCCGGCGGGCTCAATCCCGAGTCCAGTATCGACCCGCACGCTCTATCCCGGGAGTACATGGAGACCGACCGTATGGACGAGGACGAGATCGAGCGGTTCCTCGACACCGTCGCGAACGAACCCGACTACGGGATCCTCGCTGGTCACAGCCAGTACGATACCCTGCCACCGGAACGTCTCGAGTTCGTCCTCGAACAGGCTCAACAGCGCGACATCCAAGTCGTCACGGTTCAGGACGCACTCGACGCCTTCGGCGTCGTTGACGCACCAGAGCGAAATATCGAGGACGAAACGCCGGACGATGCTACTACCGACGAGGACAACGAAGACGGTGGACGTGCCACCGGTGGTGACGAGAGCAGCGAGGAGGACGAACCCGATGGGTTCTTCGCTCGCATTTTCGCTTTCTTCCGGTCGCTGTTCAACTAGCCTATTATATATCTCATTCTACAATATTCATTTAATTTATAGAAATACTTAATAAATTCTGGTAACGAACGTAGTGGTCGTAGGAGATAGACGGTGACTTCCAATACAGGCCAGGCCCAGCGGGTCGTTGATACCGTCGACCTCATCTCGAAGAAGTGGCATCCGGTGATCATCCACCGGCTGCTCGAAGAGGGAGGGCCGTTACGGTTCAATGAGATCAAAGACCGCGTTGATGGCATCTCCGCGAAGGTCCTCACGGACAGTCTGGCGGACCTGACGGAGAACGAACTGTTGTGTCGGACCGTCGTGAGCGAATCACCGCTTCGCGTCGAGTACGAACTGACGAACACGGGACGAGAGCTTCAGGACGCGCTCGAAGCACTCGCGGCGTGGGGCGATCGACACCTCGATCCGGACCCCGATCCGACCGTGTTAATAGTCGACGACGACCCACGGCTGGTGAACATGCACGCCAGCTGGCTCGACCCCGATCACACCGTCAAACGGGCGTACGACGGCGAGGAGGCGTTCCGACAGCTCGATGAGTCAGTCGACGCGGTGGTGCTCGATCGTCGAATGCCGGGCGTCTCCGGCGAGGACGTCCTCGCGCGGATCCGCGAGTGGAACCTCGACTGCGGCGTCGTAATGCTCTCGGCCGTCGAACCGGACTTCGATATCGTCGATATGGGGTTCGACGATTATATCGTCAAACCGGGGTACCGACACGAGGTTCGCGAGGCCGTTACCGACGTTCTCGCGCGCGAGATGCATGACGAACCCCTTCGGGAGTACCTCGCACTGTCGGCCAAGGAGTCGCTGTTGCGCGCCGAGAAATCCGACGTCGATCTCGCGGCTAGCGACGAGTATACCGCACTCAGCGAGCGGATCGCGTCGCTCGAATCGAAACTGGACGACCCGTCCGAGGCCGCTGACGACGCTCGACTCCGGGCGATCGTCAACGACGGGTCCTGATCCGACTCGAACCTCGACGGCTCACGCACCTTCCATCGCCAAACTGACCTGTTCCGATATTTTTACAAGCAATAGTATAATATATAATATAGAAACCACACCGATGCGGTCAGTCGGTGGCTGTCCAACCCGGTACCCCGCAATCAATGAACTCCGTCCACACGTTCGAATCGGTGTTCCTCATCGAGGACAACCCCGGCGATGCACGGCTCATCGAGGAGATGCTCCGGGACTCACGAGAGGATTCCCCGATCGAACTCGTCCACGAACCGACCCTCGAGAGCGGCCTCGATCGGCTCTCGACGACCGACCCGGACGTGCTGTTGCTCGATCTCCGTCTCCCCGACAGCACGGGCCTCGAAACGCTCGAACGTGTTCTCGACGCAGTCGAGGTGGTGCCGGTAATCGTCCTGACGGGAATGCCCGAGACGAAACTCGGTATGACTGCCGTCTCACACGGCGCTCAAGACTACCTCGTGAAGGACGACGTCACCTCTGAGGTCCTCGTGCGCACGATCCGCTACTCGATCGAGCGCAAGAAAACCGAGCGTGAACTCCGGATGCGAACGCATGAGCTCACCATCCTCAATCAGCTCACTCGACACGACATCCGGAACGACATCAGCCTCGTCGTTGGCCGCGCCCGTGAGGTGACCGAGTACGTCGAACCGCGGGGCCAGGACGCCATCGACGAGATCATCCAGTCGAGCAACCACATCCTCCAGATGACCCGGACTGTGGGAGATATCGTCGAGACGGTCACCGACGACGAGGCGGTCGATCTCTACCCGGTCGCGCTCGCGGACGTACTCGCAAGCGAGATCGACAAGGCCAGGGGGCTGTATCGCGACGTCGAGCTCTCGGCCGACGGCGACCTCCCGGGGATTCGGGTGCGCGCGAACGACCTCCTCTCCTCAGTAGTTGGTAACCTGATCAGCAACGCCATCTTCTACAACGACAAGGAGGTTCCCGTCGTCACGATCTCGGTCGACGCATCGACCGAGTCTGTGGTGCTCCGGGTGGCGGACAACGGTCCCGGGATTCCCGACCGGCGCAAGGAGCGCATCTTCGAGGCGGGCGAACAGGGAATGGCGAGTTCGGGAATGGGGATCGGGCTCTCGCTGGTCGACCGACTCGTTACCCGGTACGACGGCGACATCTGGGTCGAGGACAACGATCCGGAGGGATCGGCGTTCTGTGTCGAACTAGCTCGGATCGCGTAGCCCGGATCTTCCATCTATCATCGTTTGCGACACTGATAATAAGATACGCCGCACACACTCGACACCGAATGACTGACGGATTCCACCCACACTCCGACCATGTCTGAGCGACTCGACGTCGCGTTCGTCCCGGCCGAATGTCCGGGAAGCGACGGCACCGGCGCGACGCACAGCTCGACGGTATACATCGAACACCTCTCACACCACCACGACCTGACGGTGTATGTCTCGACGCAGATGGACGCCGGGGAGGCGACGCTCCCGGCCACCAACCGCGTCGAGTACGTCCTCCACGATGGGCTCCCGAAACTCCCGCACCCGATCTTCACGAAGATCGACGCCCTTCGCGAGGAGAGCGACGCCCTCGAACGTCACGACCTGGTTCACTCTTACTCCTCGGCGTTCATCCCGGTGCTCGCGGACCTCGACGTTCCGACGCTTCTCACGCTCAACTCCTACTTGCCCGTCTGTCCGAAGGCGGACATGATGTACCACGGCGAGCGCAAGTGCTCGGGGCCGGGCCGACTCAAATGCGCAACCTGCGTGCCTGCGACGGGCCTCAAGCGGAGACAGGGGCTCGAAGCTGAACTCAGGCAGGGGTACGTTTCGATGGGTCAGATCCCCTTCGTTCAACGATCGATGGACCGAGCGAACGAGATCACCGCGTATCACGCGCTCTCGCCGCATTTAAAGAACGACTACGCACAACTCGGGTTCCCTGCGGAGGCGACGACTGTCGTTCCGCACTTCTACGACGAGGAGTTCTACCGGCCGCGCAAGGACCCGATCGAACCCACCGAGCCGATCGACGCGCTGTACGTCGGCGCGCTGCAGGACATCAAAGGGATCGACACGCTCGTCCGGGCGCTCGCGCTACTCCGTCGGCGCGGGCGCGACGTCGAACTCCGGATCGCCGGTCGTGGGCCGCTCGAACCGCAGCTCAGGGAGCTCGCGACCGACCTCGGCGTGAACGACGCGATCACGTGGCTGGGCTATGTCGATCACGGGAAACTCCCCGATCTCTATCAGTCCTCGGACGTGTTCGTCTACCCGGGCATCATCGACGAACCGTTCGGACGGGTCATGCTCGAAGCACTCGCGGCCCATACCCCGATCGTCAGCGCCGACGTCGGCAGCATGGACTACATCGTCGGACCGGCCGGAACGCTCTTCGAACCCGGCGACCCACAGTCGCTCGCGTCGGCGTTCGATACCCTCTCTGAGGACTACACGTCGTATCGGGAGGCTATCCCCCATCAGTTGGAACGCTTCGCGCCAGAAACGGTCATCGACTCGTTCTGTACGCTCTATGCGGAGACGGCTGCGACGACTGACCCTGATCGCTCAACGTAGCCGCCCGTTCGGTATGTCGTCCGTTTTCCGACGGACGCGTCACTATCCGGTTGGTGCACAAAAAACGGTGTGATCTGGTGTACCGACTGGTAGCGTCTAAGACTGATTCTCTTCGGAATCGTTACCGAGACCTTCGGAGTCGTTCTCCATCTCGGAATCGTTACCGAGGCCTTCGGAGTCGTTCTCCTCGGAGTCGTTACCGAGACCTTCGGAATCGTTCTCCATCTCGGAATCGTTCTCCTCTTCGCTACCGAGGCCGCCTTCGGAGTCGTTCTCCATCTCGGAGTCGTTCTCCTCTTCGCCACCGAGGCCGCCTTCGGAGTCGTTCTCCTCACCCTCGGAGCCGTTATCCTCGCCCTCGCCGCCTCCGTTGCCGCTGTCGGTACATCCCGCGAGCGCGAATACACTTGCTGCGCCTGCTGCTTCGACGAATCGCCGTCTGCTGAGTTTCTCTTGCATTTGTCTTCCCCCGGTGACCCTTAGTGGCCGAACGGGGTTTACTATATATCGGCTAAATCTTTGACGACCGATCGAACCCGACCTAGCTGATCGAAAGGGTATGAATGTAGCTGAAAGTGGCCGGAACCGGCCTACTCCGATGATCGATCAAAAACAGCCTCTCGACACCTATAACGGGCGTTTGAACCGATTCAACTCTATATTATGATATTTTTATGGTACCATTTCGTCCTTCCACACACGAAAAGGGACATTAAGGAGTGGCCGGTAGTAGGTGTCGAAGACGAATGATTCGGTTATCGCCCTGCACGACCCGCACTTTCCATGCCATGGAGACACATGGATAGGGGAGTTTCCGTTCCCGTCGGGCTGCTCGCAGCGTTCGTCGTTTTGGTGGCGCTCGTGGTCGGCGTCGCCGGTGGGGCACCCCTCGCCGACGATCCGAACGACGCCAGCGGCGCGACCGGCGTCGACAGCGACTCGATTGGTATTCATAACGCGTCCGTCGGTGGACAGGGATATATCGAGGGGCAGGAGGAGCTCGTCTCCGAGCATCCCGGTCCGGCCTACGTCTGGTCGACCGAGCCGTTGACGGTCAACGCGACCGTCGGCGGCGCGGCCGACGAGGAGTATACGGTCTGTGCGGAAGCCACCGACACGGACGGCGACGTCCTGTCGGAGCTCGGCTGTCAGAACGTCACGTCCGCCGGTGGCGATCAGACCGTCGAGTTCGGGATCGAGGGCTGGTCGGACTATCAGGGCGAAAGCTGGATCACCATCGAAGTCCGCGACGGGAGCGACACGGTGACCTACTACGAAACGGTCCCGGTCACCGTGCTCCAGCCGGATGGCGACCTCTCGGGTGACGGGTTGACCAACGCCGAGGAGGTCAGATACGGCACCGACTTCACCACACCCGACACGAACGGCGACGGACTGACCGACTGGGAGGAGGTGAAGGTCCACGGGAGCGACCCCCTTGAAACCGACACGAGCGGCGACGGGGTCAGCGATGCGGCCGCGGTCCGCCTCGGACTCGACCCGACGATCCCGTATCTCCCCTACGTCTACGTCGGCGGCGGTCTCTTGCTCGTCGGCATCGTCGTCGTGGGCGGCGGCGCGTTGGGCTGGCATCTCATGCGCCGGTACACGAGCGGGAATCCCGTAGAGACGACGGACCACGAGCCGACGATCGACGACTCCTCGGGCGAGCCCCGACCCGCTCCCCCGACCGACGACCCGGTTTCCGAACCGGCACCGGAACGCGACAGTGAGGGACTACCCCTGACCAAAGAGGAAGAGATCTGCCGGCTCCTGCGCGAACACGAGGGTCGGATGAAACAGTCCCAGCTCGTCGACCGGACCGAGTGGTCGCAAGCGACGGTCAGTCGTCTCGTCTCGAAGCTCGAAACCGACGGCACGATCACCAAGCTCCGTTCGGGACGGGAGAACATCGTCGAACTCCGGACGCCCGAATCGGAGCCTTCTGACGCGTAATCAGTCGATCAGCGCGAGTCGCGTGGTCTCGTCCGCGGTATCGGGCGACGGGTTCTCCGGTGCGTCGCCGTGATAGAGGAGGAACCAGATGTAGACGTCGCCGTCGGTCGTCGGCCCGGCCTCGTACGCGGTCCGCTCGGTTTCGCCGTCCTCGACGGTGGTCTCGAACCGATCGAACTCCGTCCCGTTACCGACGTTCTCGACGGTCCGTCCGTCATCGCTCAGGGAGACCTCCTGCTGGTAGACGACCGTCGTATACGTCTGTGTCTCGCCCTCGTGGTTCTCGATACCGACCGTTATCGGGGCGGTCTCGCCCGCCGAGAGGTTCGTCGGAAGGTCCGTTGCCGTCAGGTTCCCGTCGTCGTTCTCCGAGAGCAAATACAGCTCCGTGTGGGGCTCCTCGTCCGGCAACGACGGGGCGGCGATCGCCATGTACGCCCCGCCGACGAGCAGGACGAGCAGACTGAACACGAGCGTGACGTTCAACAGGACGTGGCGTTTGTTCTCCGGTTCGAACGCCTGCCGGTGCTCCCCACGACGACGGTTTCGAACCCGAAAGAGGTTCGGGATGCCACTAACCGAGGCGCCGATACCCGGTCCGTACCGGTTTTCGGGAACGACCCGGGCGCGCCTGAGGAGTCCGACCAGCCCGAAGAACACGCTCCAGGCGACGACTGCAACGCCGATCGGCAGGAGCGTGATACCATATGGAGTGAAGTTCGCGGCGTACGCGATCATCGAGACGATCGCGAGACTCAGCGCGATCGACAGGACGACGCGTTCGACGGTGCCGAGTCCCTGACCGTCCTCGTCCGGCGCTTCGGGAAAGAGCGCGCTGATGAGGGCGTATCCGGGCAGCAACAGGACGAGCGGGAGGGCGAGTGCGATACGGATCGGCGTGATCGTCGTCCCGAGGACGAGGATTCCGACCGCGGCGAGTGCACTGAAGAGGACGAGAGCGAGGAGGTCTCCCGCCCACCGGTGGGGCTTCATTTCCTCCACCTACGCGAGGTGCCATCAAAAACCCCGCGACCGACGTTCGCGGCGATACCTCGGCTCTCGGTACCGATTGACATTGATTGGGAGCCGCTAATACGCCATCGATGGGGCTTAATACGTTTATAACAAAGCCCCCACTACTCAGTAACTAAAGCGAGAACGGACTCCGTCCGCTCGCGCTTCAACCATGACCACGACATCACTCTCCCCTGTCGTCCCGTCTACCGGGCCGACGACAGGACACGACTACATCACCCGATCGGCGTTCGAGACCCCTCGTGCCGACGGACTGCGTCCCTTCGGGGGCAACAGATGATCCCCATTGCGAACCCCGACATCGGCGAGGGCGAACAGGAGGCCGTCGCGGACGTCCTCGATTCGGGCTACATCGCGAGCGGCGACGTCGTCACCGACTTCGAAGAGGAGTTCGCCGCGTTCTGCGAGGCCGATCGCGGCGTCGCGACCGCGAACGGCACCGCCGCCCTTCACGCGACCTGCGAAGCGCTCGACGTGCGGGGACAGGCGGTCGTCACGACGCCCTTCTCGTTCGTCGCGACGGCGAACTCGATCCGACTCGCGGGCGGCGAACCGGTGTTCGCCGACATCGACCCCGAGACGTACAACCTCGACCCCGACGCGGCCGAGGCGATCCTGCGCGAACGCGAGGACGTCGCGGCGATCATGCCGGTGCACCTCTACGGTCTGCCGGCCGCGATGGATCGGTTCGTCGAACTCGGCGAGGAGTACGACGTCGCCGTGATCGAGGACGCCGCACAGGCACACGGCGCGACCGTCGACGGCCGACCCGTCGGCTCGATCGGCGACGTCGCCTGCTTTTCCTTTTACCCGACGAAGAACATGACGACGGGCGAAGGGGGAATGGTGACGACGGACGACCCCGAGATCGAGGCCGGCGTTCGCCAGTTCATCAACCACGGCCGCGACGGCAGCGCCCAGTACGCTCACACGTCCGTCGGCCACAACCTCCGGCTGACGAACATCGCCGCCGGGATCGGGCGCGTCCAGCTCGATCGGCTCGAAGAGTTCACCGAGGCCCGCCAGGACAACGCGAGGCGACTCACCGACGGGCTCTCCGACACGGGGGTCGAAACGCCGGTCGTTCCGGACGACAGGACCCACGTCTATCACCAGTATACGGTCCGTACCGAGGACCGCGATGGACTCAAGGAAGCGCTCGAACGGGCCGACGTCGGAAGCAAGGTCTACTACCCGACCTGCATCCACGAACTCGCCGCCTACGATGGCTACAGCGCCGACGTCCCGAACGCGTCCCGTGCATGCGACGAAGTGCTCTCCCTGCCGGTTCATCCGCACGTCTCGGCGGACGATATCGATCGGATCGTTGATGCCGTCGCGGACGCTGGGGTGAACCATGTCTGAGCAGCCTCCGGTCAGGGTGGGCGTCATCGGCGTCGGCAGCATGGGCCAGAACCACGTTCGCGTCTATCGGGAGCTACCCGAAACCGAGCTCGTCGGGATCCATGACGTGGATATGGAGCAGGCGCGCTCGGTCGCCGAGGCGTTCGGCACGGACGCACTCGATATGACCGACCTACTCGAGTCGGTCGACGCCGTTTCGATCTCGGTCCCGACGCAGTTCCACTACGACACCGCCCGCGAGTGTATCGAGGCCGGCGTCAACGTTCTGGTCGAGAAACCCCTCGTCGAGGACCTTGCGGACGGCCGGGCACTGATCGACTTCGCCGACGAACGCGACGTCGTTCTGCAGGTCGGCCACATCGAGCGGTTCAACCCGGCGGTCATGACGCTGATGGAACTGCTCGACGATATGGAGATCATCGCGATCGAGGCCCGCCGTCTCGGGCCGCCGCTCGATCGGGAGATCGATGACACCGCCGTGATGGACCTGATGATCCACGACCTCGACATCGTGCTGTCCATCTTCGGGGAAGAAGCAGAAGAGGTCCACGCCGTCGGTGCGCGGGACACGAACTACGCCACGGCGACGATCCAGACCCCGTCCGGTCGGATCGGGCAGTTCACCGCCAGCCGCGTGACCCAGCAGAAGGTCCGCGAGCTAACGATCACCGCCGATAAATGTCGAGTGGTCGTCGACTACATCGACCAGTCGATCGAGATCACTCGCCAGTCGCTCCCCGAATACGTCGATCAGGAGGGCTTTCGCTATCGCCATGAGAACGTCGTCGAACAGGTGCTCGTCGAACGCCGCGAGCCGCTGAAAAACGAGCTCTCGGCGTTCGCCGAATCGGTCAGAACCGGCACCGAACCGGTCGTGACCGGTGAGGACGGTCTTCGAGCGCTCTCGCTCGCACGCGAGATCGACGGGCTCGCCGCCCCGAAACAGGACGCACCGACTGACACCCTTTGAGACGACTCATGTACCAGCCATCACCCGGGAGAGCGACACTCTCCTATAGCTTGCACACAAATACACCCATGAGTTATGTCCGAGAAACAACCGAAAAACGGAGGGATCGCTGAATGAGCGACACGCGCCTCGATCTCGGCGAGGACTGCGTCATCGACGACCCCGACACCGTGGGATATCTCCACGACGAATCGGCCGATCCTGCCGTCATCGGTGATCGGGCCCGCATTCGCAAGGGGACGATCGTCTACGCGGACGTCGAGATCGGGGACGACTTCACGACGGGTCACAACGCCCTCGTACGCGAGGAGACGACCATCGGCGACGACGTGATCGTCGGTACGGACACCGTCATCGACGGTACGACCGAGATCGGCTCGCACGTCAGCCTTCAGACCGGCGTTTACGTCCCGACGGACACGACGATCGGCTCGAACGTCTTCGTCGGTCCGCGTGCGGTGATGACGAACGACCCCTACCCCGTCCGGCAGGACGACGACCTCGTGGGCCCGACCCTCGAGGACGGCGTCTCGATCGGCGCGAACGCGACGATCCTCCCCGGGGTGCGCATCGGCGCGGGCTCGTTCGTCGCCGCGGGGGCGATCGTCACCGAGGACGTTCCTCCGCACACCCTCGCGTTGGGGACGCCCGCGCGACACCGCGACCTTCCCGAGTCACTCTCGGGGGAGAACCTACTCCATGAGTAATACAGTACGGAGCGCTCCGGCGCTCTACGGCTCCGAGGCATCGACGGACGAACAACGCAGTGCCCTGACCGGTGGCGAGATCCCCGTTGCGGTCTACGGACTCGGCAAGATGGGACTGCCCCTCGCGTCGGTCTACGCCGACGTGACCGGTAACGTCACCGGGATGGACGTCGACCCCGAGGTCGTCGAGGGCGTCAACGCCGGTGAGAACCATATCACTGGTGAACCCGGCCTCTCGGACCTCGTGGGCGAGGTCGTCGACCGGGGCGCGTTCTCGGCAACGACCGACGGCGCTGCGGCCGCGGAGGCCGCCCGAATCCACGTCGTGATCGTGCCGACGCTGGTCGACGAGGACAGCAAACCCGACCTCTCGGTCGTCGAGACGGTGATGGAACAGATCGCCTCGGGACTCACACCCGGCGATCAGGTGATCCTCGAATCGACGGTGCCCCCCCGCACCTGTCGTGACGTGGTCGCTCCGCTGCTCGCCGAGGAAAGCGGACTGGACCGCGAGGAGTTCGGCGTCGCCTTCTGTCCCGAGCGCACCGCGAGCGGGCGGGCGATCGAGGACATCCGTGGGGCCTACCCCAAGATCGTCGGCGGGATCGACGCAGAGAGCACCCGCGTAGCCGAACTGATCTACGGCGAGATCAATAGCCAGGAGATCATTCCCGTCTCGGACGCGACGACCGCGGAGGCGGTCAAGGTGTTCGAAGGGGTGTATCGCGACGTCAACATCGCGCTCGTGAACGAGCTGACGAAACACGCCGAAGAACTCGAGATCAACGTTCTGGAGGCGATCCAGGCCGCGAACACCCTGCCGTTCTGTGACCTGCACATCCCCGGTGCGGGCGTCGGGGGTCACTGCATCCCCTACTACCCGCACTTCCTGATCCAGATGTTCGATGCGGACTCGCGGCTGATGGAACTCTCTCGCGAGATCAACGACACGATGCCGACCTACACCGCGGAACTCGCCCTCTCCGGGCTGACGAAGCACGGAAAGGAGACCGAGGGAAGCGACGTGCTCGTCCTCGGGCTGACCTATCGGGCCGGCGTCGACGAGCTGCGCGCGACGCCCGCGGTGGGCGTCATCGAGCGTCTCGCGAGTGCGGGCGCGAACGTCACCGCGGTCGATCCGATCACCGACTCCTACGAACCGTTCGAGGACGCGGGCGCGGAGGTCACCTCGCTCGACGATGCGCGCGAGCGAAGCTACGACGCGGTCGTGCTGGTGACCGCCCAGGAAGCGTTCGAGGAGCTCGAGATACCTGCGCTGGCGACCGACGACCCGCTGGTGGTCGTCGACGGCCGGCAGGCCCTGACGGAGCTACAGAATGAACACGGAATCTACTACAGAGGGATCGGTATCAATGCCTAATTCCACAACGAAAACGGTCTGTATCGTCGGCCTCGGTTACGTCGGCCTGCCGCTCGCAAGCGCCTTCGACGAGGAGGGGCTCGACGTGATCGGCTTCGACGTCGACGAGGAGAAGATAGCGGAACTTTCGGAGGGTCGCGACCCGACCGGTGAGATCGGCGACGACGTCGTCTCGAAAAGCGGGATCGAGTTCACGACGGATCCGGCTCCGATCGAGCGTGCCGACTACGCCATCATCACCGTGCCGACGCCGGTCGACAGCATGAAGAACCCGAATCTCGACTTCGTCGAGAGTGCGGGTCGGACCGTCGGCGAGCACCTCTCGACCGGCACGACCGTCGTCCTCGAGTCGACCGTCTACCCGGGCGTCACGCGGGACGTCCTCGGCCCGGCGATCGAGGAGGCCTCGGGGCTGACCCAGGGTGAGGAGTTCAACATGGGGTATTCGCCCGAGCGGCTCTCTCCGGGGACTGATAAGAGTCTCCGCGAGGTCAAGAAGATCGTCAGCGGCGACACCGACGAGACGCTCGAGGACTTAGCCGCGCTCTACGGTACCATCATCGACGCCGGGCTTTATCACGCTGAGACCATCGAGGCCGCGGAGGCGGCGAAGGTCCTCGAGAACATCCAGCGTGACGTGAACATCGCGGTCGTCAACGAGCTCGCGCTGATCTGTGACCACATGGGACTCGACACGCAGGAAGTGATCGATGCGGCGTCCTCGAAGTGGAACTTCCATCCGTACACGCCGGGGCTCGTCGGTGGTCACTGCATCCCAGTTGATCCCCTGTTCCTAGTGCATGGCTCCGAACGCGCGGGATACTCGCCGAAGCTCATCCTCCAGGCCCGCGAGGTCAACGAGTACATGCCCAAACACACCGCGGAGCTCACGCTCAAGGCGCTCAACAAGTCCGGCAAGGTGCTTCAGGACAGCCGGCTGGTCGTGCTCGGACTCGCGTACAAGCCCAACGTCGGCGACCTTCGAACCTCCGAGATCGGCGGCGTCATCACGACGCTTGCCGAGTACGGAATCGAGTGTGACGGTTACGACCCCCTCGCACCCGACGAGAAGATCCGCGAGTCGTTCGGGATCGACCCGCTTTCCGAGATGGACTTCGACGGCGCGGACGGGATCGTGCTGGCGACGCCCCACGACGAGGTTCTCGAGGAGTTCGATCTCCGAGCGGCGAAAGAGCAACTCGCCGACGATCCCGTTCTCGTGGACGTGAAAGGCGTGCTGGATCAAGCCGAGGTCGAGGAGGTCGGTTATGCCTACCGCAAGCTCTGAGGGCGGACGCCTGCTGATCGCCATCCAGCATCCAGCGCACGTCCACTTCTACAGGCACGCGATTCGCGAACTCGAGGACGACCACGAGGTCTCGATCGTCGTGCGCGACTCGGAGGTCGCGACCGACCTGCTCGACGCCTACGGGTTCGAATACGACGTGATCGGTCGTTCGGCCTCGGGAATCCGGTTGCTCGCCGCCCAAGGGCTCTACGAGGCGCGGATGCTACGTCACGCCCGCGACTTCAGGCCCGACGTGATGACCGCGATCGGCGGGTCCGCAGTCGCCCACGTCGCGCGTGCCGTCGGTGCGAAGAGCGTCGTCTTCACCGACACTGAACACGCGACGCTGACGAACAGGCTGATGGCCCCCTTCGCCGACGAGATCTGGACGCCCGAGTGCTTCCACGAGGACTTCGGCGAGAAACAGGTTCGGTATCCGGGCTATCACGAACTCGCCTATCTCCATCCCGATCGGTTCACCCCGGACGAGTCGATCCGTGGGGAGGTCGGGGTCGCGTCCGACGAGCCGTTCGTCGTGCTCCGACTCGTCTCGTGGGAGGCCTCCCACGACGCCGGCGCGGGCGGTATCGACGACGTGGGTGATGTCGTCGACCGTCTCGAAGCCACGGGGGCGACGGTGTTGATCACCGCCGAGGGCGACCTACCAGAACGCGTGCGCGATCGACAGGTGGACATCGAGCCCCATCGGATGCACGACCTGCTCGCCGAGGCGTCGCTGTTCGTCGGCGAGGGTGCGACGATGGCGGCTGAAAGTGCGGTGCTCGGAACGCCCGCAGTCTACGTTAACACCCTTCGGATGGGCTATACGGACGAACTCGAGGCGCGTTACGGGCTCCTGTTCAATCGGCAAGGGGCGTTCCGTCACCGAATGGCGATCGAGACGGCCGAAGCGGTCCTCTCGGGGGAGATCGATCGCGATTGGGACGCCGCACGCGAGCGCCTGCTCGCGGAGAAGGTCGATACGACCACCGTTATCACCGAGGCACTCACTGGCGATGGCACTCGATAGCGTCCTGCAGTTGGTGACGACGCGTCGATCCTTTTTCGACCAGCAGGTGCGGGCACTCGAAGCACGCGGCGTCGACTGTACCGTCCTCGAAGTTCCCCAACCGGACGATGGACGCGGAGCAAACGCGTTCGCGCGGTTTTATCGTAACGTCCTTCGGGAAGCAACGTTCGGCGAGTACGACCTCGTTCACGCGAACTACGGGCTGGTCGGCCCGTTCGCGCTGGCCCAGCCTACCCGTCCCGTCGTGCTTTCGATTTGGGGATCGGAAGTGATGGGATACTCGAACAGGCTCGATCGGACGACACGCTTCGCCGCGCGCCACAGCGATGCGGTGATCGCTCCGTCCGGAGCGGTTTCACGGGAGCTCGATGTGCCCCACACCGTGATCCCGTTCGGCATCGATACCGACCTGTTCCGACCGATCGATCGGGATGAGGCACGCGAGTACCTTGGTTGGGACCCCGACCAACGGATCGTCCTCTTTCCGTATGACTCCACACGTGCAGTGAAGAACTACCCATTGGCCGAGCGCGTCGTCGACCGTCTCTCGGTGGATGCTGAACTCCGGACCGTCTCAGGACTGGACTACGAGGAAATGCCCTACGTGATGAACGCGAGCGACGCGTTGCTCGTCACCTCCGAGCGCGAAAGTGGCCCCATGGTCGTCAAAGAGGCGCTCGCGTGCGATCTCCCGGTCGTGTCGACCGACGTCGGTTTCGTTCGTGACGTGCTCGCCGGCGTTTCGAACTGTTCCATTGACCGATCCGTGAACGATCTGTCGGCCAGCCTCGATTCGATACTCAAGCGGGGTCTACGCGCCGATGGGCGGGACGTTATCGGTGATTTAGGCATCGAAACGATGGGTGACGAACTCCTTACGCTGTACACAATGATCGATCGCCTCGCGTAGAAACAAGAACACTTTTGCTGGAAACGGGCGCGCGAGAACACTCCCTTATCCCGTAGGTAGGCATAAGTGTATATGCGAGTTCACACTCATACCACTGTGTTCGGATGATTGAACGTCTGTATGGGGGACGTAGACCCGATTTGATTGAGTTCATAGACTAGCAAAAATAATTTCTTCTAATCGGAGACGATTGGTGGAACGATCCGAAACGGTCTAAAACGGGTCGGAACAACGGCCGATTTATTACGCGTGGCCCGGTATGTCATATGTGTCGAAATGATGTCGACTATCAATGCGGAGCAATCCTCCTCGGGCGATACCGTGGAGGCTGCCCCCTCTGAAGGATCCCTTTCGCGCGATGATATGTTCCATGTCCTTCAGAACGAGCGTCGTCGCCGTGTTCTACAGTATCTCTCGGACACGGAGGGGCCTGTCGACATGCGCGATATCGCAGAACAGGTCGCCGCCTGGGAACACGATACGACCGTTCAACAGCTCACCTCCGATCAACGGCAACGCGTCTATATCGCGCTGTACCAGTCTCACCTCCCGAAACTGGCCGATTTCGATCTCATCACCTATAACCGAAACCGTGGCGTCGTCGAGCGGACTGCCCTCGCCGATGAAGTCGCGCAGTATCTCGATCCCAACGGCGCGAACGACCACTCCGACGGAAACACCACGTGGACGCGCTACTATGGCGGGACGACCCTCGTTAGTATCGGTCTGATCGCACTCACGGCACTCGGTATCTTGCCGTTTACCAGCATCGCATTGGCATCCGTAATAACGGCTATGTACGCGATAGTCACAGTGGGATTCACGCGATGGTCGGACGATTGATGGCTGATTTAGGGAGTACAATAGTCCCACTCACCGGTACGACAGACGTCCGTGTCGGTTCACCGAGTTACGTCGGTTTCGCCTCATCGGGGGAAGCGACCGTGGACACCTCCTCGTCCCGATACGGCATCGGAGTCGGATTCGGTCCCGGAGCCGTTGCACTGCAGTCGACGCCCGGTATCGACTGCATGATGGCGCTCATCGTCGGTCTGCTAGGTGGCATGCTCGCTGGAATGGCGATCTCCCGTGCTCGTGTGTCCGAGCCCGACAACCCCTCGGGAAAGGTCCCGTGGACACCGCCGATGGCTGCGGACGACACTGAGACCACCACTGCGGATCGAACGTACGACGGGGACCGGGCGTTAACCGACGAAGAGCGTGTCGTTCAGTTATTGAGCGCGCACGAGGGGCGCATGAAGCAATCACGGATCGTCGACGAGACCGACTGGTCGAAGGCGAAAGTCAGTCGGTTGCTCTCGGCGATGGCGGAACGCGACGAGATCACGAAGCTGACGATCGGGCGGGAGAACATTATCTTCCTCGGCACAGTGGACGAGGGCTACGTCTCAGGCGAGGGTTCGAAGCGCTGAGGCCAGAATACACACCTGCTTTGAGGGTTGGGTCGGCAGCGTGAGACCTGACCCTGTCGCGTTGGGTCCGATAGTGGTTGCGAACCGGTTCGACGGTGTCCAGATCCGGATCGAATCCCGTCGTAATCGGTAATCCTTGATGTACGAACTATCAGTGAATGGGTGTCTCTATTGAGTGTCAATTGTCGGGTATCATCGACCCGTTTCGCCATCCTCTGGCGGGGTCCCCGCTCGATATTTTTCATCCTCTTTCTTATGGTTCCGCTCGTCGTTTAGCAGGCTTTTAGTCTCCGTATAGTAATACCCATGAGAGACTACCGTTCGAGTAGAAGTCGACCGACGTATACCCGCCGCGAAACCACTTCCAATCATGATACACGACACCCCTCGATCCGAAACGCCACGACGACCGTTCCCCTCACCGAGGGTGAACTGAAATGTGCGGAATCATTGCCTGCGTCGGATCGGATGACGCTGCCGACACCGTCCTGACCGGCCTCGAAAACCTCGAATACCGGGGATATGACTCGGCCGGTGTCGCTATTCAGAACGGGACCGATCTCGTGGTCCGAAAGCGAGCCGGCAAGATCAGCGAGCTCACCGGCGGATTCGTCAGGGACCTACCTGAGGGGGTTTCCGGGATCGGTCATACCCGCTGGAGTACGCACGGCCCGCCGACGGACGAGAACGCACACCCGCATACGAGCGCATCAGGTGCCGTTGCCGTCGTGCATAACGGTATCATCTCCAACTACGAAGCCCTTCGTTCCGAACTCGAGACCGCGGGATACGCCTTCGAGAGCGACACCGACACCGAGGTCATCCCCCATCTCGTCGAACAGTACTTAACACAGGGACTCGATAGCGACGAAGCCTTTCGGCGAGCCATCGACCGGCTCGAAGGGAGCTACGCGATCGCGATGATGATCGAGGGCGAGAACGTCGTTCGGGCGGCGAGACAAGGGTCGCCGCTCGTCGTCGGACTCCACGACGACGCGTACTACCTCGCGAGCGACGTCCCCGCGTTCCTCGAGTTCACTGACGAGGTGATCTACCTCGAGGACGGCGACATCGTCACCGCTGAGAGCGGATCGATCTCGATCACGAATCTGGCCGGCGATCCGATCTCCCGCGAGGTCGACGTCGTCGATTGGGACCCCGAAGAGACCGGTAAGGGCGAATACGATCACTACATGCTCAAAGAGATCGAGAGTCAGCCCGAGTCCCTCTCGAATACGATCCGCGGCCGGATCGACCCCGACGAACCGGCAGTTCGTCTCGAGGGGTTCCCAGCAGGCTGCTTCGAGGACGTTTCGGAAGTTCATTTCGTGGCGTGCGGTACTTCGTACCACGCTTCTCTCTACGGCGCACGGTTGCTCGATGAGGCAAACGTCCGGGTACGGACCTCGAGAGCTAGCGAATTCACCGGTCGTGTTCCCGATCCCGAGGGGACGCTCGTGGTCGCGGTCACACAGAGCGGTGAGACCGCGGATACGCTCGGCGCGCTTCGGGCCGCCTGGTCCGCGGGTGCTGACACGCTGGCAGTGACGAACGTCGTCGGGTCGACAATGGCCCGCGAGGCCGACGACGTGCTCTATATCCGCGCCGGACCGGAGATCGGTGTCGCCGCAACCAAGACGTTCTCATCGCAGGTCGTTACCCTCGCACTGCTCGCCGAACGGCTCACCGAGGACATCGACGGGGCGATCCGCCGGGACGACCTCGGGTCCTATCTCCGACACCTCTCGGTGCTGCCCGATCAGATCGAGGAAGTGATTCGCACGTCGCGGGCCGAGGCACTCAGCACGAAGTACGAGGATCGAAACGCGTACTTCTTCATCGGACACGCGCTCCAACATCCCGTCGCGCTCGAAGGGGCGCTCAAATTCAAGGAGATCACCTACGAACACGCTGAGGGGTTCGCCTCCGGTGAGCTCAAACACGGCCCGCTCGCGCTCGTCACTCCCGGCACGCCCGTCTTTGCACTGTTCGACGGCAAACACGACGAGAAGACCCACACCAACGCGAAAGAAGCCCAAGCACGCGGGGCGGAGATCATTGCGATCACCGCAAGCGAGCGAACCGCGGAATTCGCCGACGACGTTCTCGTGATTCCGGACACCCATCCGGACCTGAGCGGACTGCTCGCGAACATCCAACTGCAGTTCGTCTCCTACTACACTGCACGGCGTCTCGGACGCCCGATCGACAAGCCGCGCAACCTCGCGAAGAGCGTCACGGTCGAATAGTGCTCCGCATCGAGTGATGCTCCCAGGCTGGAACCCTTCGCGATCAAAAGTAAAATACATCGTTCGACCCACTCTATCCGTTCCCGTATGAGGACGGAACTGTTCGGGGTGTTCGGGGACCGCGAGCGGTTCGTCCAGCTTCGCTCCCCTGATACGTTCGATCGGGTCGTCTCCGGGGAGTCGGTCACCGTCGGTATCACGGATCCGGCCCTCGGCGAACCGGACCGTACCGGGATCTATCGCGGCGATGACGGCCTGTGTGTCGTCTGGGGCGAGGCCTTTCCCATTCGGTCGACTGACGACCCGACAGCGAAATGGTTGCTTGAACGGTACGTCGAGGAGGGTGTAAACGCGTTCGAGCAGTTGAACGGGTCGTATATCGCCCTCGTCGAACACGACGACGACGCGATCGTCGTTACCGATCCGTTACATTCCTGGGAGTGTTTCTTCGCCGACGGCGAGTCGACTCGTCGGTTCGGTACGGACGTAGCTGCGCTAGCGAGAACGTTGCCCTCGCCGACGTTCGACTGTCGCGGGCTCTGTGAGTTCCTCCACTTCGGGTTGACGTTCGGGGCCACGACGGCCATCGAGGGGATCGACCGGCTGGCGTTCGACAGCGCCTTGACCGCCGATTCGGTCGAAGCGCTCTCGCGGTTCGTATACGACCCGTCCGCCTTCCACTACGTCGAGGAGCTCGCGATCCGGCTCGAACGCGCGATCGAGCGGCGCGGACAGTATCCCGGACGAAAGGGGATGTTGATGAGCGCCGGTTACGATTCTCGGTTGTTGCTCGCTGCCCTCCCCGAAATCGACGTCTGTTACACGCTCGGCACCATGCGAACCCCCGAGGTACAGGTCGCACGCAAGGTAGCGAGCCAGTACGGAGCACACCACCATACGCTCTTGGTCAACGAGAACTACCTCTCGGCCGATTCGACGGTCGTTCAGTCTACCAACGGGATTCGCGAATCGATCCACGTTCATCACCGTGGCAACACGAACGAGATCGACTGCCGGACGGTCTACCACGGGCTCTTCTTGGATACGTTGCTTCGAGGTCGGTTCGTTCCCCACGATACGGTCCACCTCGACTTCATCGACCGCGAGTTCCCCCTCCCGCGACTCGACCCCGACCCGAATATCCCCGAGTTCTTCGCCACCAAATTCGGCTTCTATCCCGACACCGATCGACTGCTCGTCGACTGTCCGGCGATCGACGCCGACGACCCCGAGGAGTTTCTCCAGAACACGATCGAGCGTCACTACCGACGCGGATTCGATCGAGCTGAATCACGGTACAATGCGATGTCCTTGCTCGGAATCAAGTGTAAATCCGCGCTTCCGTTCCGAACTCACCTCGCGAATCGGTTCGTCGAGAGCTTCGTCGCCGCGGACGTCGGCCTCCTCGATTGGCACCTCAGGACCCCACCGGAACACCGAAACGACAGGACCTACCAGGAGGCCCTCCGGATGATCGACCCGGACATCTTCAAATATCGCCCGCCAGACCGACCTCATCGATCCTATCAGCTCAACCAGATGGAGAAGTACCTCCGGAGGAAACTCCCCGGAATCGACGCGTTCGGCACGCCGTGGCCCGACCGGGATCGTATCTACGACGAGAACGACCTCGATCAGCGTCTGTTCCCCGATCGTCCCGACCTGCACGGGCTCCCTCCAAGGGTCAAACTCCGAATCAACGACGCCCGAACATGGCTCGATCAGGCCGCCGACGTGAGAACCGAAACACCGAACGGGTTCGTTCGAACTGACCCCCTTCCCTGACGCTCAGCCGCCATCGCCGAAGACCGGGCTACTGTTGCCGTCCGCACCCGCACCCGCGCCCTCGCCTTCGCCACCCGTCTCGTTGTCGCCGCCCACGTCCCCGTCATCGCCGCCACCGAAGATCGGCCCGCTGGCGTTACCGTCTCCGTCACCGGTCTCGTTCCCGTCCGTGTCACCCTCTCCGTCGGTACCATCTCCACCCTCGTCCGTATCTCCGCCTTCGGATTCGTTCCCCGTGTCGGCCCCGGTCTCATCGGTCTCATCGCTGCCGCCGAAGATCGGCCCGCTGTCGTCGCCCTCGCCTCCGCCCGAGTCATCGTCCGCTTCGGAACCGGTCTCCCCATCGTCCCCGTCGCTATCGTTCCCGCTTTCGTCCTCGTCGATGGGTGGTCCCTCGGTGTCGTCCGATCCGTCCTCCGAGCCGCCGCCGTCACCTTCAGCGCTATCCCCCTCATCCACGCCGTCGGTCGGTGCTCCGCTATCGTCCTCCGCGTCGGGCTCGTCCGGATCCTCTATGTCACCGTCCTCGTTCGAAACCGGACTCGGCGCGATGTCTCCACCTGGAAGACCGGCCGTGATCGCGAGACCAATGACGAAGAGACTGACCCCCAAGACGAGCAACGCACGTTGAACGAACACCTGATCGAAGCGTATTACTCCCGTCCGAGGCCACCATGACGTCGGATGGGAGTGCGATGCATGCTGGGGGCCCGACATTATCATCTACTACCTAGAGGGATGGCTTTATTATCGGTTCGGTAATGCGTGAGTGACAGTGTCTGTGGTGATCCTTCGGCGGATTCATTGTGCGATCGAGGAGACGACTGAACGGGATCGATGTGGACGGCCGTATTGGGTAAACTATCTTTAAACAGCGAGAGAATCCCGCCCTTTAGGGCGGGCGTGAATCGCGTAAGCTCCGTTACACAGCCGCCGTTAGTCGGCGGAACTGGATTCCATACGTTCGTCGATACACTCCCTTACAAGACTCGACAGGTTGATGTGATTCTCCCGGATCCATTCGTCCTGCTCCTCTCTGATTGTGACGTTTCTTCGTTCCACAGACTTCACTACACCATCGGAACGCATAAGTGTTCATAGTGTGTATCGTGTGGTATGGGAGAGGAGGTGATGAAAACACTCGAGGCGACGCTTGCCCCACCGACACAGGGGAAAGCGGTGCGTCTCCGTCGCCTTCTCTCCACCTACCGCGAGGCGTTGCAGGATGCGTTCGACTCCGGTGCCGATACAATGAACGGCGTATCTGACGTAGTAACGCCGTTCGACCTACCGTATCAGGCGAAGGCCGCACTGTGTAGCTACGTCCCAAAACTCCGGAAAACGTACAACGCCCGTGAGTTGGACGACGAACACCCGCTCCGGCTCACGAACCAAGCCGCGAAGTTCGATCGGGACGAATCTCGACACCACGAGATTTGCTGGAACGTTCCTCTGCCGGGCTACGGCACGAACTTCTGGATACCGCTCCGAATTAATCCCCAGCAAGAATCGCTGTGGCACGATCTTCTCAGCGAGGACGCCAAGGCCGGACAGATTCGACTCCAGCAGAACCGGAGTAGCTGGGTGTTGCACGTCACCGTCACGTACTCGGTCGAAGAACCCGAGGCAGACGGCGACGAAACGCACATCGGCTTCGATATCGGCGAATCCGCGTTGATTACGGGCTGTGCCCTCAAGCGCAACACGCCGACGAAGCCGATGCTCGAAAGTGGCAGTCGTGCCCGGCAGCTCCGCAAAGAGATGTTCACAACGCTCCGGCGGCTCCAAGAGCGTGACGCCGCCGAGTGGCGAATCGACGAACGTTTCGACCACTACCAGAACGCCCTTACGGATATCGTCGAGAAAGCGTCTCGAGAAGCCGTCGAGTACGCTACGTCCTTCGACGACCCAGTGATCGTACTCGAGGACTTGTCGTATATCCGTGAGAATCTGGACTATGGCAAGTACATGAACCGAAGACTTCACGCGTGGGCGTTCGCCCGTCTTCAGGGTCGAATCGAAGACAAGGCCACCGAAGCCGGTATTCCGGTCCGGTTTGTGAATCCGCGTTACACGTCCCAGATGTGCCACGAGTGCGGCCACATCGGTCGGCGTGGGTCGCAAGCTGAGTTCAAGTGTACGAACGACGACTGCCACGTAACAGAGTTTCAAGCAGATATCAACGCGGCGGCGAACATCGCCGGTCGCGTAGATCCGTGGGGAGAGAGCGTTCCTTGGGAACCGGAACGCGATGACTCGCCTCGGAACGGGAGCGCCAGTGACAGCGCCACGGTCCACCGCGAGACGAGCGAGAACCCCTCGCAGATGACGCTCGCGGCGTACTCGGACTGAAACCTACGGCACAGCCGGAATCCCACTGTCGTGGGAAGCCCCGCCGTTTACGGCGGGGAGGATGTCACCCGCGGGTTCGTGTCTCGTCCCCGTCGCCGAACAGCCGTCTGATCGTGTTCGCGTGGCGGCTCAACGGGTCGGGCATCCCGCTCAGGATGTCGGCGATCTCATTCGGATCGACGGCTCTCGTCTGGAGCGCGAGCAGCGCGTAGACGATCAACCCCCCTGGTGGAATCAGAACGAACGCGAGCAGGGCGGCATCGATCGGCAGAGTGATGCCGACGAACGGAATACCGATCGTCGCTAGCGGCGAACCGATCAGCGCGTCGATCCCGAGCGCGAGCGCGACGAGGGCGACCCCGGTCGTCGCGACGGTGATCGAGATCCTGATCGGCCGGATATCGCCAAGCGGGTTGTAGCCGATCGCGCGCGCACCCCAGAGGTGAAACAGTGGCAGACAGAGGTAGCCGAGCGAGGTCGCAATTGCCGCTCCTTCGATCCCGAACCGTGGGATCAGCGCCACGTTCAACAGCAGATTCATCGTCGCGGTTCCGCCCGTCGCGAGGATCATGATCCGCATGTCTCCACGTGCGTGACTTACCGAGAGGATCGGCCGGGCAACGGCGAACCCGACCGTCCCGGGCAACAATAGGAGCAGCGGCGTGATCGTCGGTTCGAACTCCGACCCGTAGTACCGTGGGACGAACTCCGCGGACAGCACGGCGATCCCGATCGCCAGCAGCGCCGTCAACAACAGCGTATAGCGCGTCGCTTTCGAGGCCAGTGCGGTGATGCGCTCGATCTCGTCGTGATGCCAGAGCTCCGACGCGGACTGGATCATCACGGACTGTACGGCCTTGGGCGCGAGCCAGAGGAACTCCGCGAGAACCAGCGCGGCCTTGTAGTACCCGACCTGCGCTTCGGTCGTATACGCCTGTAGCATCAGCACGTCGACGTGATACAGCGACGTCAGCAGGAAGATGTAGACGATCGAGAGGTTGTTGAAACTGAGGAGTTCCCGTCGGGGAAAGTCCTCGGGAGTGCGCTCGAAGACCGCCGAAAACGAGACGTGTCCCGCGAGGGCGATGAAGCCGATCACCGTCACGAGCGCGTCACCGATGATGTGTCCCATGAGAACACCCGAAACCCCGTATCCGAGGTACGCAAACGAGATCGCGAAGACGAAGAAGAACACCTTCTGTGCCACGAACAGGGGCTCGGAGAGGTGTTCGAGTTTCATCCCCAGCAACGAACGGCGCGTGTACTCGCGGAACTGGGCCATGATCGTGACGATCGCCAGCAGGAAGAAGAACTGGGCGTACTCCTCGCCGGGATACACGTCGACGAGCCCGATCTGGACGGCCACGAGCAACAGCGCGCTCGCGGCGAGTGCGAACACCGTCGCGAGGCGGAAATAGAACCCGAAGACGTCGTTGCGCCAGTTCGGCCGATCGCGATCCTCGGCGAGGTACTTGCGAGTCCCGCTGTCGACGCCGGAGCTCACGGCGATCATCAGGATGGCGAACACCGACATCACCGTTGCGTAGGTCCCGTACTGGGACGGACCGAGGATCCGCACGAGGATGGGCGTCATCAACGCTCCGACGAACGTGCCGGCGACGTTGGCACCGGCGATGGAGATGAACGCTGTGACGAGTGTCCGTTTCATAGAGTGGGTTCTGACCGTACTGCTACCGCGAGCGGTGATCTCGGGTCACGAGCTATCGATCCCGGAGGACCGATTCGCCCGGCGTCGTCGTCGCGTCCCCCGTGAGGGTCACGCCGGGTGCGAGGCTCGTGTTGATCGCCGTCTTCGCGCCGTGACCGACGACGACGCCGAACTTGCGCCGCCCGGTCGAGGTCCGCTCGCCCTTGACGGTGAGTTTCACGTCCTCGCCGTCGTGGCGCAAGTTCGCGACGTTCGTCCCCGCGCCGAAGTTCACCCCGCGGCCCAGAACGCTGTCGCCGACGTAGGAGAGGTGCGGGACGTTCGTATCGCGCATGATCACGCTGTTTTTGATCTCGACTGCCTGTCCGATGTGGACGTCCCCTTCGAGCAGCGTCGCCCCGCGGACGTAGGCGTTCGGGCCGATCTCACAACCGGAACCGATGTAGGCGGGTCCCTCGATCGTCACGCCCGACTCGACGGTGGCGCCCTCCTCGATCACGACTTCTCCTTCGATCGTGGCGTTGGGATCGACGTCGCCGTCGATTCGCCCGGTTTCCTCGCCCAGCAGGAGCTCGTTCGCCTCCAGAAGCTCCCACGGGCGACCGACGTCCATCCAGCGTTCGAGTTCGATGGGCGTGACGTCGTGGTCCTCGATGACGCGTGCGAGCACGTCGGTGAGTTCGTGTTCGCCCCGTTCGCTCATCGGAACGTCGAGGAACGCCCGCGCCTCGGCGGGAAAGAGATAGACGCCGGCGTTCGCGAGGTTCGTCGGCGGGTCGTCGGGTTTCTCGATGATGTCGGTCACTCGGCCGCCCTCGGTCGAGAGCACGCCGTAGTTCGAGGGATTTGCGACCTCGAAGACGCCGATGGCCGGCCCGTTCGCGAACAGCTCGGCGATACTCTCGGGATCGTAGAGGTTGTCGCCGTTGAGGACGGCAAAGGCCTCGTCGATGTGTTCACGCGCCGCCCGGACGGCGTGGGCCGTTCCCAGCTGCTCCTCCTGGGTGGCGTAGCTGACCGGCACCCCTTGATAGGTCTCGCCGAAGTATTCCTCGACGACCTCGCCCATGTAGCCGGTGACGAAGATCAGCTCGTCGGCGCCGCCGGCGACCGCCGCGTCGGCGACGTGGGCGGCGATGGGACGGCCGGCGACCGGTAGCATCGGTTTCGGAACGGATTCGGAAAGGGGCCGAAGGCGGGTCCCTTGGCCCGCCGCGAGAATTACGGTTTGCATTGTCTGGTGGTTTCTTACTACCGGGCTTTGTTATCTGCCCGTTAATGTATGGCGATTCTCGTTCCCCCGCGAGCGGTGTTCACACGCTCCGTTGGGCCTCCTCGACGAGTTCGAGCGCGATCTCGCGGAGCTCCTCGGCGCGTTCTTCCTCTCGGGATTCGGCGGTGAGGCGAACCAGCGGCTGGGTCCCGCTCGCCCGGAGCAGGAACCAGCCGTCCTCGAACCCGACGCGCACCCCGTCGATCGTGAGCAGGTCGGCGTCGGGGTAGGTCTCGGGAACCGTCGCCGCGACGCGCTCCATCACCGCCGCCTTGTGCTCGGTCTCGATGTTGTCGCGACGGAGATGCGGCGAGACGACGCCGTCGACGCGCTCGGAGAGCGGCGTCTTCGTCACTGTGGCCGCGAGTTTGCAGGCCGCGAGCGGGCCGTCAGGACAGAGCGTCTCATCGGGCCAGATCCATGCCCCGCTGGGCTCGCCGCCGAAGACCACGTCTGGCTCGGTCGCGCGTTCGGCGACGTGGACGTCACCCACCTTGGTGTGGGTGACCGACGCGCCGATCTTCGCGAGTTCGTCCTCGACGACGAGGCTCGTATCGACCGGGACCGCAACGCGCGTTCCCTCGCGTGCGGCCTCGCGCGCGAACAGCGCGAGCAGCACGTCCTTCGGAACGAACCGTCCTCGTTCGTCGACTGCCATCATCCGGTCGGCGTCGCCGTCGTGGGCGATCCCGAGGTCGGCGTCGGTTTCGGCGACGCGCTCACAGAGCGCCTCGCAGTTCTCCGCGGTCGGCTCGGAGGGTCGGTTGGGAAAACTGCCGTCGGGCTCGGCGTTCATCGCCTCGACGTCGCAGCCGAGGCGTTCGAGCGCGGTGACGGTAACGCCGCCCGCGCCGTTGCCCAAGTCGACGACGACCGAGAGTCCCTCGAGCGAACCGGGTCCGCCGACCGCCTCGACGAGCTCCTCGACGTGACGGTCCTTCGCGTCCTCGAGGACAGTTCTCTCCCCGCCGTCGTCCCACCCGCCGAGTTCGAACTCGCCCGCCTCAATGCGCGATTCGATCCGCTCGGCCTGTGCGGCGTCGAACGCCTGGCCCGAGGGGTTCCAGAGCTTGAGTCCGTTGTCTTCGGGCGGGTTGTGCGACGCCGTTACGACGATCCCGGCGTCGGCCCCCTCGCGACCGACCGCCCGCGCGAGCGTCGGGGTCGCGACCAGTCCCGCATCCAGAACGTCGGCGCCGCACTCTCGCGCCCCGGCGCTGGCGGCCTCGAGCAGCCATTCGCCGCTCTCGCGGGGGTCGCGTCCGACGACGATCCGGTCTACGTCTCCCGTGGCGACCGCCCGGCCGACCGAGAGCGCGAGTTCGCCCGTTACGACTTCGCCGACCGGACCGCGAATTCCGCTCGTTCCAAAGAGACCCATACCGGCCTCTCGCCGGCCGCGCTCATTAACGGTGCGAAACCGTCTCCGACGCCCCCTTGCTCGATCACGGTGGCGTCGGACGTCCGTCTGACCTTTGTACGCGTATTTAGACACTCTATAATAAGGTGGCTGGCGGCTCGTGGTGGTTCGCGTGCGCGGACACTGGATATCGGAGTCGGAGGACGGGGAACGATGATGGGGGTCTTTCAGGTATCGCTGACGTTTTTCGTCCTCGCGCTCGCGGGCATCCTCGTGGACACGCGGAACATCGCGGGAATGACGGGCGAGCGGACACGCTGGTTCAGCTCCGTCTGTATCGTGTTGGGTATCGCCTCGCTGGTGTTGTGAGCGGGTTTTCGCCTTAGGCCGGTACGAACTCCGCGGCGTAGAGGTGATTGAGCAGGACGTATGTGAGTACGCCGAGGGTGAGACTCAGGATCCACGTCCCGGCGGCGACCCGGCCGACCATCGCGTGGCGCGTCTCGCGCAGTTCGGTCGGGGTGTGTGTGATGCCGAGGACGAGCGCGTAGACGACCAACGGCACCGCGAGGATCGAGAGAACGATGTGGATCGCGAGCATCAGGATGTAGGCCGTCCCGATCCACTCTACGAGTGGCACCCAGCCGTACTGGCTGGCGAGGACGAAGTGTTTCTCCCCGCCACCGCCGACCTTCGGGAGGTACAACAGGAGAAACAGGACGATCAGTACGAACGACAGTATCATCGCCGTTCGGTGTTTTCCCACCTCTCCCTTCCGGATCCAGTACCATCCCAGCGCGAGCGAGATCGTTGCGACCGCGTTTACCACCGCGATAGAGTGTGAAAGCAGATCGACCCCGGCTTCACCGATGTCCGGATAGAGCGGTACGACACCGGCGAACGTTCCGATAACGAGTCCGTATCCGACCGCCGTAAGCAACAGCGCCGCGGCCAGTGGCCGATCTTTCGCCCGTCGCTGTACGGTTGCCGTCGCCATACTGACCGTTCGGTGTCAGTCGCTAAATGCACTCTCATTCGCTTCGCGTGTCCCGAGGGGTCGAACGATGCCGACGATATCGGTGGTCGGAACTCACCGGACGCGGGTCGCTCGTTGCCCTCGTCCCTCGTAGAATCGGAGTGGGACCGCCCGGATTCGAACCGGGGTCAACGGCACCCAAGGCCGCAAGGATACCAAGCTACCCCACGGTCCCGTACGTCTCCTTGGCTCGCCGGAACCGAAAGCGTTTCGTTCTTATCACGGGCGCTCTTAGTCGAGGTATGGTTACCGGTCTCGAAATCGCGGTGCTCGTCGCGGTTCTCGTCCTTCTGTTGGGGTCCTACCGTGTGATACACACCGTCCGACCCTTCATCGTCAACGCGGTCGTTGGACTCGTTGTCCTCCTTCTCGCGTCGACGTTCGGCTTCGGCGTCGAGATCACCCCTATCGTGCTCGTGATCGTCGCGATCGGGGGCGTTCCGGGGGCGCTGTTGGTCGTCCTGCTCGCGTACGTGGGACTTGCCTTCTCCCCGATCGTCGTATCGTCGCTTCTCCTTGCCGTATAACTAATCGCTCCATATCTATGAGGATTCTTATCATATAGGTGATTATGTGGTTCCTTGCGCTCGGTGTCGGGTGGCTAGTCGCGTTCGTCTCCGTGGGCGGTTTGCTGTTCGCCGAGGGGAGACGAGCCGAACGGGAGCGTCTCGAAACGACGGATATCGATCCGGGGGATCCGATCTGATCAGCCCTCTTCGTCGTGAAGCTCCATCTCGGCGACGATGTCGAGGGGGTCGTGGCCCTTCCTGATACCGTCGAGGATCTTGAACGCCTCGTCGGGTGCGAGGAAGTGTCGCGTCACCGCCCGTCCGAGCGGGGTCGGTGAGAGCCCATCGATGAAGCCGTATTCCAGTAGCTTGCCGATCGCGTGGGTGGTCGGGATCTCGCCGATCATGCGGTCGTTGAGCGACTTCGCGCGCTTTCCTCCGACGGTCACGTTCGCGAGCGTCTCCTCGATGGCCGCCGACTCGTCGTAGTGGGTGCGAACCGGCTCCATCTCGTCTTTCAACAGAGTGAAGGCGACCTCGTCCTCGGTCCCCTCCATGCTGTTGTGGTACGCACAGTCGGGTTCGACCAACAGATAGACCGTCCCGCGGTCGTGGTAGTCGGGCCGGCCCGCCCGGCCGAGCATCTGGTGGAACTCTTGGACCGAGAGCCACTCGATGCCCATCGCGAGCGTATCGAAGATCACCTGTGAGGCTGGGAAGTCCACGCCCGCGGCGAGCGCCGCCGTGGTGACGACCGCCGATAGTTCCTGCTCTGCGAACATCCGCTCGACCTTCTTGCGCCGGCCGTAGTCCAGCCCGGCGTGGTACGGTGCGGCGTTGTACTCGATCTTCCGGCTGATCTCGTGACAGCGCCGCCGGGAGTTGGTGAAGATGATCGTCTGACCCTGATAGCCTTTCGAGGACTCGCGGTCGAACTCGCGTTTGACCAGGCGGTTCTCGATGCGCGGTTTCTCGGCGCCGTCGGCGAAGGTGAGGTGGCGCTCGATCGGGATGGGCCGCTCTTCGAACTCGATCAGTCGGGCCTCGAGCTTTCGGGCGAGCCATTCGGGGTTGCCGACGGTCGCCGAGAGGTAGATCCACTGTGCACCGCCATAGCCCGTCCGTTTGCCCGCGCGCTGCTCACAGTAGTCCTTCAGCCGGGCGATCAGCCCGTCGAGGCGGTGGCCCCGTCCGTCCTCCTTTAGGGTGTGGACCTCGTCGATGACGACCGACCCGATATCGCCGAGATCCCGCCCCGTCCGCAGCGCGTGGTCGATCCCCTCGTAGGTCCCGACGATCACGTCCGCGTTCGGGTCGAACCGGTTGCCGTCGTCCCGGACGCGGCTTGCACCCACGCGGAGGGTGACGTTTACGAGGTCGCCGTAGGTGTCTTTGAAGTCCTCGTGTTTCTGGTTCGCGAGCGCTACCAGGGGAACGAGAAAGAGCAGCTTCCCGTCGCCCCGGAGCACCCGGTCGATCCCGGTCATCTCCCCGACAAGCGTCTTGCCGGTGGCCGTCGCCGAGACGACGAGCTGGTCTTGCTGTTCGAACAGTCCGTTCTCGACGGCGAGGCTTTGGACCGGCAGGAGGTCGTCGAACCGCCCCTCCACTAAACCCTGTAGCTCCGGGTGGAGGTCCAGCGAGGAGACGGGGACGGGATCGACCTCGTCGGTCGTCGCGCTGATTTCGTCGAACTTCGTGAGGTCGGGATCGAGCTGGCCCTGCAGGAGGTTCGTGATCCGCTCTAGGTCCTGGACTTCGAGCAGCAGGTCCTTCAGTCGCTCCTCGGCCGCACCCGTCACCCCGCCCGCATAGGAGAGTTCGCGTTCGAGTTCGACGAACGCACAGTCCGGGCAGATCTGCTCGCGTCCGGTTTCGATCGCGGTCTCCTCGGTGATCGGCGAATACCGCCCCGCCGCCGCACAGAGCCGACAGGTCCGCACGACACGCGCGTCGAGCTGGTACCCGGAGAGCATCTCCCGGAGCTCCTCGCGGCCCGCCCGGGAGGTCTGCTCTGAGATGCGGATCCGGTCGGCTCCGCGCGCGAACTCGACGAACTCCTCGGGGCTGCGTGGCTCTTGGGTCGAGTCGCGCTTGATGCGGAACTTCCCGGGTCGCGGGCCCGCGTTCGTCTCCTTGAGTTCGAGGACTGCCTGAAACAGCCGCTCGTCGTCCCGGATGGGAACGGCGAGGTAGTCGTCGCCGGTCCCGTGGAGGAAGAGCGTTCCGACCCGCTGGCGCTGCGTTGACACTGTCGGCTCTACGGACGCGAGGTATTTGTGCCTATCACTCTCCGCCGCTCAGATCACGAGCAGCCAGCCCACCGCGATCCCCGACGTCACGAGCGCGATGGGCGCTCCGACGGCGATCAACCTGACGACCGACAGCGAGACGCCGCGCCGAGCGGCGCTCTCGAGGACGATCAGGGTCGCCGCGCTCCCGATGGGCGTTGCGTTGCCCGCGAGCGTCGAGACCGCCGCCAACAGGAGCCATCCTCTCTCACCGGCCGTCGTCTCCGCGAGCAGGATCACCGCCGGGACGTTGCTCACGACGTTCGAGAGGACGAACGTCCCGCCCGCCAGGGCGAGTGGACCATCGAGCCGACCGAGAACGGTCTCGACGACCGTCCCCGACAGCGATCCGACGAGGACGAACATCCCAGCGAACAGGACGAGGATTCCCCAGTCGATCCGATCGATGACTTCGGTACCGGGGACCCGCCTGAGGGCCTGTAGGATCGCGATGTGGACGATGGCGACCCCTGCGGCGATCACGCCCGGGGAAACCGATGGCACGGCGAGCAACAGCCCGAGCGTTCCCAGCAGGAACCCGCCGCTGAACAGCGCCCACCGCTCGTCGAACTCGGGCGAGTCGGTGGTCGGCTGTACCAACCGGTGGTTCCGGGTGAGCGCCACGAGCGGGACGGCCGCCACCACGAGACAGATGGCCCCCAGCGGGGCGAGCGCCGCGACGAACTCGCCGGTCGTCAACCCGCTCCGGCTGAGGATGTAGGCGTTCTGGGGGTTCCCCAGCGGGGTCGCGACGCTGCCGACGTTCGCCCCGAAGACGACGGCCAGCAGCGGTCCCGTCGGATCGATATCGAGGCGGTCGATCGTCCCGACGAGAACCGGCGTCAGCAACAACACGGTGGCGTCGTTGAGCGCGACGGTCGATAGCCCTGCCGCGACGAGCAAGGTCCCGAGCACCAGCTGTCGAACCGTCCCCACACGCGCCACCAGTGTCGACCCGACCCACCGATAGAACCCGC
The DNA here is from genome assembly GCF_003697815.1 of Halalkalicoccus subterraneus. NCBI lineage: Archaea > Methanobacteriati > Methanobacteriota > Halobacteria > Halobacteriales > Halalkalicoccaceae > Halalkalicoccus > Halalkalicoccus subterraneus. Next base: position 76,234 of record NZ_RDQG01000021.1, read on the forward strand.
TCATCGATAGGGCCTCGACGTGGACCATCATTCCGAACAGCAACAACAGGGTGTCGATGTGAACGCTCTCGAACGCTTCCGAAGGGGAAATCGCTCCGATCGCGACGACGGCGACAGCACCGACTGCCGCCGTCACGGCCCGGTCGAGCGGGACGTCGCCGATGCGCCGAACGAACAGCAGTCCGAACGTCCCGACGACGATGCCGAGAGTCAGCGGGTTCGGGGCCATTACCGTCCGAATCGGACGAGAGGGCGAAACCGCTGTCGATGTGGGGGTTTGGTCTCGCGACTGAACGCTTTTCACCATTGATAACTAATAACAGGCATGGCATCCGGTACAGTGGCGGGAAACGGAACGGCGAACGGTTATCGGCTGGTCGTCGCCGTCGGCGATCCGAGCTACGCGACCCAACTAGTCCGGACCGCCGTCGACCTCGCGCGCGCGAACGACGGGACCGTCACGGTCGTCACCGTCGTCGACAAGCCCCGCGGCTCGCCGTTTTCGGTCTTTTCGGACGAGCGGATCAGGCGCGAGTTCGCCGGCGACCGCCGCGAGATCCTCGACCGGGCGCTCTCGGTCGCGGACGACTCCGTCCCTGTCGACGGACAGGTCGTCGTCGGAACCGACACCGCCCGCACGCTCCGCTCGACCGCGCGCGAACTGGATGCCGACGTGCTGCTGGTCGGCTGGCACGGCCGATCCCGACGCGACGGACTCGTTCTCGGCTCAACCGTGGACGCGCTGCTTCGTCGCGCGCCCTGTGACGTGCTCGTTGAGCGGATCGGCGCCACCGCCGACGGCGTCGAACACGTGCTGTTGCCCGTTGCCGGCGGTCCACACCTCCCGCTGGCGGCGAGCGTCGCGGAGACGATCGCCGCCGCCAACGACGCGACGGTGCGCGTACTGGCGGTGGTCGCCCCCGACGCGACCGACGACGAACGCGAGACGGCCCGCGCCCACATCGAGGGGGCGCTCGACCACCTCGATGGCGTCGAAACGGAAGCCGATCTTGGGGAATCCGACGGGATCGAGGACGGTGTGCTCGACGCCGTGCGCGCCAGTGACCTCGTCGTGTTCGGTGCGACCCGCCACGGCCGGGTCCGTCGCCGGCTGGTCGGCTCGATCCCCCAGATGGTCGGGCGCCGCTCGGATCGAACCGTCATCATCGCCCGGCGAAAACTCGGCTCGTCGATCGTCGATCGACTCACGGCACGGCTCCGCTGAGAGTAGTGTGACGTCTTTTATACGTCCGCCGCCCCAATCGACGAGTGATGTTCAAGAGCTTCCGGATCGGATCACTTTTCGGGATCCCTATCAAGTTGGACGTCTCTTTTCTGCTGATCCTTCCGATCTTCGCGTGGCTGATCGGCGCGCAGATCGAGACGCTCGTGGGCCCGCTTAACGCCGTCTTCGGGACGGGTCTCGATGGCGCGGCGCTTACGACCGGCTCCCGATCGTGGTTCCTCGGCCTGGCGGCCGCCATCGGCCTGTTCGTCGGCGTCATCCTCCACGAACTCGGCCACTCGCTCGTCGCGATTCGTTACGGGTTTCCCATCGACTCGATCACGCTGTGGATCTTCGGCGGCTTGGCCCAACTCAGCGATCAGCCCGAGGACTGGAAACAGGAGTTCCTCATCGCCATCGCCGGACCGATCGTCAGCGTTCTCGTCGGTGCTGCCTCGTATCTGCTGTTGTTCGTCGTCCCCACGAGCCTCGACGGCGTCGTCTTCGTGCTGGCTTACTTGGCACTGCTCAACATCGCGCTTGCGGGGTTCAACATGCTTCCGGCCTTCCCGATGGACGGCGGGCGCGTCCTGCGGGCACTGCTCGCACGGACTCGCCCCTTCGCGCGCGCGACCCAGATCGCCGCCGAGGTCGGCAAATTCTTCGCGCTGCTCATGGGGCTGTTCGGCCTGCTGCAGTTCAACGTCATCCTCATCGGGATCGCCTTTTTCATCTACATCGGTGCCTCCGGCGAGGCCCAACAGACGGTGATGAACGCTGCCTTCGAGGGTGTCCGGGTCGACGACATCATGACCCGCGGCGAGGACGTTCACACCGTCTCCCCCGACACTTCGATCGCCGAGCTACTAGAACGGATGTTCTCCCAGCGTCACACCGGCTACCCGGTGATGGAAAACGACCGCCTCGTCGGGCTCGTTACCTTGTCCGACGCCCGCGGGGTCGACGCCGTCGAGCGCGACGCTTTCACCGTCGAGGACGTGATGACGCGCGATCTGGAAGTGATCGACCCGGACGCCGAGGCGATGGAGGCCCTTCAGCGGATGCAACAGAACCGGATCGGACGGCTGCTCGTCATCGAGAACGGTGAACTCGTCGGGTTGATCTCTCGGACCGATCTGATGACCGCGCTCAACATCATCAAATCGAGCGGGTCGATCGAGACCGCGAAACGGGCAGCCGACGAGCGTGGTCCCGATCACGACCAACCGCCCCAACCGGATAGCTCGGGCTCGGACCGGCAGTGGGAGCGGTAGCGCGAAAAACTCGTTAGTCGATGTCGATGCGCGATTCGTCGTCGGTGGTCTCCTCGCGGGTCGGGAGGTGGACCTCGAGGACGCCGTTGCGGTAGCTCGCGGTGATCTCCGCTTCGATCACGTCGCCGACGTGCAGTTGCTCGTGGGCGTGACGGGTGTGTCGCTCGGCGACGGTCCCGTCGTCGCTACTGGTCTCATGGGTCGCCCGAATCGAGATCATCCCGTCCTCGTATCGCAGGTCGATCTCCTCTTTCTCGAACCCGGGCATGTCGGCGAGCAGGACGTAGCCCTCCTCGTCGGTGTCGAGGCTGAGGTTGATGTCCCGCTGCCCGTCGCCCGAGAGCGAGGGGTGTCCGTCCCAGCCGTTCCACGCCGACATCGAGCGGCGCATCTGTTCGAACATTCGGTCCATCTCCTCGAAGGGGTCTCGTCGCATTGCCATAATGAACAGTAATACATTGTTTGCGATTCTATATAGCGATTGCGAGAGCTTTGCTATCACCTGTCCGAAATTAATTAACTCGATTGTGAATCGCAGTAACTTCATATGGCAAGCGATTGTATGGATAGGTGATGCCAGAGATCACCGTCTCCGATTCGCTGTACCGTCAGCTCGAAAACGCCGCGACCGAGGAGGATTTCGAGTCGGCACTGTGGGAGATGACCTACCTATTCCAGCGCGGTAACGACCCATCGGAGTAACCACTTCTCGTCGGCCAGTTACGTTCACGCGTCGATAGAGCGCTGGCGCTGTCCTATGAGTGTCTTGGAGGGGCCTGCACCTACTGGCTTTTCGGCGGGTCGCGAAAAGGTCCAGGTGCGAGAATTGAACCCGCGTCTCAGCCTCCACAAGGCTGAAGGATAGTCCACTACCCCAACCCGGACACACACGTTCGTACTCGCCCTGTGGATAAAATACGTTACGACTTCCGAACGCTTTTTCTCCACGGTACCGTACTCCCGTTCAGTGGCGATCACCGACAAGATCTACGTCAAGAACCACCGCCAACTCGCCTCCCAGCTCGAGACGTCGATCCCTAAGGGCGCGTTCAAAGGGGCGACGCTCGACCTGCTGTTTCAAGGCGAGGGCTTGGAGAAGCTCGACGAGGCCTCCAGGGAGCGCGTACTCGATTTCGCACAGGACTTCCTGGACTGTGGCTGTGATACCAACCCCTACTGTGGGCATCCCGAACGCAAGTTCATGCGCTATCTCCTCGAACTCCGCGCCGGCGGGCTCGGCCCCGAGGCGATCGTCGACGTCATGAGCGACGACTACATGGTCTACGCCTACCCCGGTGACGTTCTCTCTTTCCTCGACGATTCGGTCCGCACCCTCGAAGCAGTTGAGGCGCTCGCTGACGTCGAGGACAACGACGAGGTCGAACGGGCCGCGGGGACGAAAAAGCGCGAGCTGTCGGGCTAGCCCAGCCTGTAGGGGTCCTCGGTCTCGTCCCCTCCGTTTTCGCGGTCGAGCTCTTCTAAATGGACGACTTCCTCGATCTCCTCGTCATTGTCGAGCTGTCGTCGCAACTGTGTCACGTAGCGTTTGTGCTCGTCGAGCTGCTCCCGGAGGTGTTCGGCTTCGAGTTCGAGGCGCTCGTGCTCGCGGACGAAACTCTTTGGCACCTCGACCTTCGGTGGGAACCCCTCGGTCGTCTCGCCGGTGAGTTCGTTCTCGGGGATGACTTGGACCTGGCCGTTGTGGGCAACCAGCGTGTCGACGTAGTCGCGAAACACCGCCGACAGCGAGATATCGCGCTCTTCTGCGATCTCCCGTAGGGTCTCGAAGGCGTCCTCGTTGACGCGAAACGAGATCGTCTTGTTCTTGTTGCCCATTCTCCCCTCACTTTGCTCGTAATCCACTTAAGCGTTCGTCAGACGACCGGCGATTCCGCCGGAGCGGTCTCCCTCCGCCCGTTCGCTTTCGAGGACCGTTTGCGTCCCTCATCGCGCTTCGGTATGGGCTCTCGGTTCTCTGCATCCCCGCTGGGTGAGACGCCCATCACGGCGTAGACTTCCTGCCACCCGGCGCTCGGCGAAGTCAGGCGGTCGGTCGTATCGATACGTTCTTGTCTCTCGTTGGGTTCGGTTTGCATGGGCTGTTAGTCGGCCCTGTTCGGGTGGTAGTGACACCCGGGCGCCTCGTTTCTGGCGATATTTCAGGGCGTATCGGTCGAAAACGGTACGTCGCTACGCCGTGGTCTCGGCGGTCTCTTCGGGTTCGTCCTCCTCGCTTTCCTCGACGCTTTCGAGCGCCGAAAGCAGGTTTTGCTGATAGTTCTCGACGGGGAGGTCGTACTCCTCGCGGGCCATCGTGGCGTACTCGTTGGCGTCGTCCTCGAACGCCTCGATGCGCTCGATGGTCCGCTCTGCGGTCTCGACGACCCATCGGTCCCGCGTGCCGACGTCGACCTCGGTGATCGACTCGGGGCGGACGGAGACGTTGACATCGCTCTCGTCGGTCTCGTAGGTGCGTGGCTTGCCGACGATCGCGACGTATGCCGGCGGCTCGGCCTCTCGCAGGAAGGCTGCAGCCTCGGGCTGGTACTGGCCGGCGTAGACGAAGAACGTACCAGTCGGATCAACGATTCGACCCTGCCAGTACTCGCTGTCCTCGCCGACGTCGCTCTTCTCGGTCAGCGTTCCGACGATGAACACGCGGTTCGCTCGCGCGCCCGTCGGGAGCAGCGCGTACAGCGGTGCGCGCTCGTCGTCGCTCTCCTTGAACGTGTACGTGGCGTCGTTGAACTCGCTGGCGAAGACGCGCTGGGCGAGCTCGCGAGTGGGTGCTTGGCTCATTTCAGATCGACCTCGCTTTGATCAGCGTTTCTTCCGGATCCGTCGGTCCGCCCAGTTCCTCGACCGCGTCGGCCAGCACGTATCGACCGAAGGTCGGTCCCCGGACGCGGTAGTAGCGCCCGAGCAGTTTCCCGCGGATCTCGTCGGCGACGACCGTCGTGTCGAGCGCGTCCATCGCCATCTGTTTGGCTTCCTCTAAGGTGATTCCGGCGACCTCCTCGGTCGCTTCTTTATCGAAGATCACTTCTTGGACCTCGTGACCGTCGTCAAGGACGCCCTTGATTCGGAGGTCGAACTCGCCTTCGACCTCGCCGTGTTCGGAACACCGGCCGTTCTGGAGGACGCGGGTACAGCCCTCCTCGGGACAGCGTTTGATCAGGCCCGAGCCCGACTGGACGTCGACGAACGCCCCCTCGATCTCGGTTTCGTCGTCGCCGACTTCGAGCTCCTCGTCGAGTTCCGTGATCGTAGTCGTCCGGTTGAGCTTCACCGAGAACTGACCTTGGTACTCGTCGGTGACGACGTTCTCCAGACGGTAGACGCCGCCCTCATCGAGTGCCGGCAGGTCGGATTTGGCCCACTTGGTGAACTTCAGAGTGCCCGATGGATCGCCGAGCAGTCCCACTTGGGCGATCGAGTCGCTCCGGGGCTCCCAGAGGTCGACCACTTTTACTGTCAGGTCGACCCACTGCTCTGCGGCGTCGATCCCCGCGAGTTGAACCTCGCTGTTCGAGCCGCCGCCGAGCGCGTCGCGCTCCAAACCCGCCTCGTCGAGGTAGTGGTTGGTAACGCTTCGGCGCGCTTCCTCGGCAGGGATCTTGTACTCGCTGACGAGCGTTTCGAGCCGAGATTCGACCTCGTCGGTACTGACGTCGAGGTGCTCGGAGAACTGGTCCGCTATGCTTTCCGCGTGCTGTCGAAGGTCTGTCATGATCTCACTGTCTCCGCCTCGTTTTCAATGGGAGACATACGCCTGTTGGTGCCCGACGGTATAAAAAGTTCCGCGAGCGGAGTGAAAGTGGTCTACCGGTACCACTCGCCGTCCCGGATCGCACTCACGTCGCCCGGTCCATGACGTGCCATCCCAATTCACGTATTTCGCCCGTGGATCTCGTACCGGCGGTAGCAGGCGTACCCAGACGGTCAGTCCGACACGCGATGTTGCATCTTGGGCGAGGCGGTTCTGGCTTCCGACTCTGTTGGCCACTTCGACGGATGCGCTTTCGAACGCTCGGCCGAACCGAAAGCGTCCGTAACGATGTCGGCGGATTTGCCGCCGGGCTAGCCGACACCGGTAGGACTTCGTTTCCCGAAAAATAGAATGATCGAGCGTCCGACGAGGCCTCGCTTGACATGCATGCTCCCCTCGATATCCCTTGTGAATCGAAAGAACTCGATGATCCGCCGGCGACGGGATTTTGTATAGCGGCGCGCTATCGACGGTATGGTCGACCGGCAGGTAAATCGCTTCATACGCTCGAAGCTTCGGGAGGCGGGCCGTCAGTACGAGCAAGCCCGCAGTGCCTACCGTGACGGCCGTGGCTCCGGCTCCGTCGATGTCCCGCGCGACGAATCCGACCGGGCGAGGATCGTCTGTCGACGCTATGCGGAGAAACGGGCCGTCGAACTCGACGATGACGACCGCCCGACCTGTTACGAGGACGGCCACCCTGACTGCGAGGGCTGTCTCGAGGACCTCCACAACGAGACGATAGAATCCTGGTAGCTCGTCTTTTTAGTTCGATAGGGCCTCCCTTCGATCAGCGATAAATCGCATATGACGATATAAAAATCGAATCGCTCGGCCAGATGGTGCTGTCGCCGTGGAGTCTTTGCTGTTATTCGTGGTCGCCTTGCCAGGTTTAGACCGTATCACTCCGACCGGCTACCGCGTTATGGTCGAACTGCCGTATGGCGTCGCTGAACGCCTCCGGCCGGTGGAGGTTACTGATATGGCCAACACCGTCGATAACGGCGGTGTAGGTGTTCTGTCCGGTCGCGGCGTGGTCGTCCTCGCCACGGCGCATCACGCGGTCTCGTTTCCCGTTGATCACGAGCGTCGGACCGGGATAGCTCGCAAGCGCGTTCCGGAAGTCAGTCCCCGCCAGATCCGGCCCCGCCTCACCGAACTGGCTGGGATAGATCCCGGAGTCGATGATCTCCTCTTTCGTCTCCTCGGGCAGGTCACGCTGTTGGACCCATCGTTTACCCGCTCGCTGGATGCCGCGCTCGATGAGATCGCTGCGAGTTGCGAGACGGGAGGCGCCACCGACCACTCGCGTGACGAGTTCCATACTCCCCACCGGGTTGGCGCTGGATCCTGCAAGCACCAGTCCGTCGACCTTCTCGGGGTGGCGGCTCGCGTACGCGGTCGAGACGTACCCGCCGAGCGAGAGGCCGACTAGGATCGCGTGCCCGCCGGCCGCCGACTCGACGACTTCGTCGAGCAGGTCGAGTGCCGGCTCCATGCGGAAGGTCTCGTTTGCGTGTGTACCGTGACCGGGGAGATCGAACGCGATAACCCGATACTCTTCGGACAGAGCGTCGATTTGTGGTATCCACATCTTTCGGGTGAACATCGCCCCGTGAACGAACACGATCGGCTGGGCGTCCTCCGGTCCGGCCACGTCGATACTCGAACGATCGACTTCCTCCGTCGTTCGATTCATACCGTTTCGGGACACGGTCTGGCCCCGGTTAGCTGATTGGTACGCTGTTTCAATACTTCGAGCGGTTTCCGGCCAGGATCGGCCCACGGTGACGTTTGGTATCGCCACTAGTAGTTTATATCTCCGAGCGGGTACGACCCTACCCTGATAGCGAACGGAGGACTCAATCGAGTTCCTGGCGCCGGACGCGGACCGTCCCGTCGTTCGTCACGCCGACCAGCAGGTCGCGTTTCACGGCTCGACCGCTCACCGCGTCGCCCGCGGCGTCGCTAACGGATTTCATCAGCTCCGGGGCGGTCTGATTGACCTTGACGCCGGCGTCGTCGCAGGCGGCGTACACCCGCGAAGGGATGTCGTAGAGGTCGGTTCCGGCGGCGACGTCCACCCTGACTGGCGCGTTGAGCGCCTCGGCGAACGCGATCGTTTCGTGGGCCTTCTCGACGTTCGTTCGGGCACTGGCCTCGATGCTCGAGACGTTCGCGCGGGACGTGCCCAGCCGGGAGGCGATGGTTGCCTGCGGGACGTCGCGTTCACGGAGCGCGAGCACCTCCGCCTGGCGACGGGTGAGGACGCTCCTCTCGGGTTCGAAGCCGACCTGATCGAGCAGCGCGTCGATATCGTAGTCGTTCGGCTCACTCATGCCGGGTTACGCGCCCCAGAAATTGTCCCGACTACCCAGTCGTTCTCGGGTCGGCTTCGTCGTCCCCTCCTCGTCTTCCCCGTTACCTTCATTGCCTTCATCGTCGCTGCTCTCCTGTCCTTCTTCGTCCACAGCGTCCTCGTCCTCGTTCTCCTCGGACTCGAGCGGGAGCCGTTCGATCTCCTCGGCGCGGGCGTGATTCGAGCGGACCGTCGTGATCTTCACGCGGGCGCGGGCGACCGGAAGGATCCCGTCGACCATCACGATGAATCCGTCCTCGGTGCGCCCGACTCCAGCCCCACTCTCGTGCATGTCGTCGACTTCGATGACGACCTCCTCGCCGGGTTGGACGGGCTGTTGTTTGAGTTCACGGATCGGCTGGTTGTAGTGGTTACACCACTCCGCGCCGCCACGATCCCCGTAGTGCTGACACCCCATCCCGGCGATTCGCTCCGAATAGCTCGGGCATTCGTCTGCGAGCGGACAGTCCGGCATACGGAGACGTAGCAAAGCGGCGGGCTAAACGCTTACGACCGACCTTTTGCGCTGCGCTCGCTTGCTGCCGCTCGCTCATTCGGCAAACGGTCGATCAAAAGCGCACCTCGCTCCCTTCGGTCACTCGGTGCTACTGCTCACTCACTTCGTTCGCTCGCGGGGAAAACGGAGCCGCAACCGTGACCGCCTACGCCAGCGGCGTGCGCTCGACGACGGTGCCGTCGTAAGTCGGGTACTGCTCGACTATTTCGCCCTCCGTCAGGTCGCCCTCCTCGACCATCTCCTCGAGCAGCCACCACGCTAGCTCGACGTGTCCGGACTTCGCCCTGTAGAACTCCGTGGGCACGTCGAGATCTCGGAGGCGAGTCTCGGGCTCTGTGGTCTTCCCGTAGACCAGCGTCCCGTCGTCGGTGATCTCGTCGAACTCTCGTCTGATGTTTCGAGCCATGCGTTTCAGACGATTGCGGTGCTGGGCGGCGTCCTTGAAGACGCTCGTACAGAAATACACCTTCGGGTGATCGCCCATCTCGTCCAGAATGGCCTTCGAGCCCTCGACAGCGCTCATGTGGCCGTCCTCCAGTTCGTAGCCTTCCTCCTGCATTCTCCTGTAGTTGCCGTCGCTCATCTCGAACTGGTTGATGTTACAGAAATCGGCCGCGCCTTCGTCAAGGAAGTCGAGGAACTCCGGTTCGGCGCGGATGCCGGGGATCTCGAAGGCCGGCGTCAGTCCTTCCTCGCGGGCGATATGCAGGATCTCCTCCCACTCGGTGCCGTGCATCTCGCCCCAGAGTTCCAGCGGCGGGTGGAAGCGGATCTCGTCGAGGCCGGCCTCCGAGAGC
>NZ_RDQG01000022.1 GCF_003697815.1 Halalkalicoccus subterraneus
GTCGCCCCGATATGTTGGGTGATCGCGCCGGCCTCGCCCTCGATCACCGCCGAGCCGCGGATCTTATCGAGCAAGCTGGTCTTCCCGTGATCGACGTGTCCGAGAACCGCGACGATCGGCGTTCGAAGCCCCGACGATGAGGTCTGTGTTGTATCTGTATCCGACATCCTACCACCCGAGAAACTCTATCTTAGCCGAGCGGGGCGCGGTAGTTAAGTCCATCGTAGCCGTCCGAGCACCGAAATCGGCCCCGTGGCGTTTATTAGCGTCCGCTCTCTTCTGTCGGGTATGTCGGAGATACTAGCGGACAACCTCTCGGGAAAGGCCGTCATGGGCGCCGATGGCGCGGAACTCGGGATGCTGTACAACATCACCATGGACGTCAAAAGCGGCGAACTGCAGGACCTCGTCATCACCCCGAACGACGATATCACCGCCGCGGATTTCGGTCTCGAACTGGACGACGAACAGCGGATTCGCATGCCCGTCAACCGGGTGCAGGCGGTCAAAGACTACATCGTCGTCCAGCGCTAAATGTACGTTCTCGATTCATCGGCTTTTATCCACGAGTACCACACCACCGAACAGACCGCGAGCATCCCGCTCGTGCGCGAGGAGCTCGAAGACGAGAGCGCCTACCGCTACGACGCGATGGAGGGCTCGGGGATGCATATCCACATCCCGACCGACCAGACGATCGACACCGTCAGGCGAGCCGCCGCGGAACTCGGCGATCTGGAGGAACTCTCGGACACCGACATCCGGCTCGTCGCGACCACGTTCGAACTCGACGGCACCCTCGTGACCGACGACTACGCGATGCAGAACGTTGCCGAGAAACTGAACGTCGCCGTTGAGGTGATCGCCCGTGAGGGGATCTCCGAACAGCGCCACTGGACGTTCCAGTGTCAGGGCTGTGGCCGGGAGTTCGACCAACAGCACGATCGCTGTGAGATCTGTGGCAGCCCCCTCGCGCGGAAGAACCCGAACTAGCGCGCGGTCATCTCGCGCTCTTCGAGCCCGATACCGACGAGCTGGTGGAGGACTTCCGATTCGGTGAGGTGGTACTCTTTCGCGAGGGCATCGATTTTCGCCGCGAGCCGGTCGTCGCAGACGAGACTGTACCGCTTTGGCATACGTCTCTATACGATTTCTACTAATATAAAACTATGTCAGACATATATTATTTTAGTTCAAACTCTGAGATTCTAACCGTTGCTTAGTCGATCACGAGTCGAGTCTTCTCCTCGACGGCTCGCGCCTCCTCGAACTCCCCGCCGCCCAGCAGGCCGCGAGCCGCGTTTTTGCCCCACTCGACGGCCGGCTGGGTGAACGTCGACACCGAGAACAGCTCGCCGGCGAGCACGCAGGCCGCCTCCATCCCGTATAGCAGCCCGCCGAGTTCGTGCGCGTCAACGCGCTCGATTTCGATCCGGAGGTTCGGCCGGCCCGCGGCCGCGAGACTCTCTTCCGTGGACTCGAACTCGGCGTCGAGCAGCTCGCCGAGCGACGAGCCGCCGAGATACGACAGCCCCTCTAGATCCGTCTCGGGGATCGTGACGTCCGCCCGCTCCCGCGGTCGCACGAGCGACACCATCGCGTTTCGTGGACCGGCGCGGTAGAGCTGGAGCTGGGAGTGCTGGTCGGTCGCGCCGAGCGCGCGCGCCGGGAGCTGGCCGACGCCGTCCTTGCCGAGGCTCTCGGCCCACAGCTGGGCGAACCACTCGGCGAACGTCTCGAGGGATTCGGCGTAGGGCATCATCGCGTTGACGCGCCAGCCCCGTTCGGCCAGCGCGTACGCGGTCGCGCCGTAGGCGTACGCGGGAGTTTCGAACAGCGAACCAGCCACCCCCTCCGCCTCCGAGCGCGCCCCCGCGAGCAGCGCTTCGACGTCGCCGCCGCCGAGCGCCGCCGCCGGCAGCGCGACGGTCGACAGAGCCGAAAACCGTCCCGGAACGCCCGCAGGAACGTCGAGAACGGGGAGGTCGTGGCGCTCGGCGAGACCTCTGAGATTGCCCTCCTCGCCCGTCGTCACGAGGGTGCGGTCGGTCCAGTCCACTCCCACAGAATCCATCGCCTCGCGGGCGACGAGGAAGTTCGCGAGCGTTTCCGCCGTGGTACCCGACCGCGAGACGACGTGCAGGGCCGTCCGCGAGAGATCCAGCGAGTCGAGCAGTTCACGGGTGTGCTCGGGGTCGACGTTGTCGAGCGTGTAGAGGTCGATATCGAGCTCCAGTGCGTCCGCGAGCGTCGCCGCGCCGAGCGCGCTACCACCGATTCCCACGACTAGGAGGGTGTCACAGTCGATCGGGTCAACCGCCGCTCGGATCGCGTCGGGATCGGCGGTTTCGGGGAGCGCAAGTGCAGCATACCCGTGTTCGCGCTCGTCGATTCTCGTCTCGATTCGGTCGTGGGCCTCGGCGACCCGTTCGTCGAGCCGTTCCAGCGAGTCGCGCGAGACGCCGGGTGTGGCGACCGAATCCAGCGCGTTGCCGATGTCGAGTTCCATACACCGACCGCGTACGGGCATCGCAAAAGGGTTGTGACAGTCGGCTACCGGGGTGCTTATTCGGCCCCCCTCCCAAGCACCGGCGATGGCCGAGGAGAAGACCTACGACGGCCTGCTCGGGTCGTTTCGCTACTCCTATGGCGCGAGCGATTCGCCCGTCTACAAGGGCTATGTGGTACTCAGTGCCCTGTTGGCGCTGGTAGTGGCGCTGTTTTTCGCCCTCGCGCTGGTCGTCCTCATCGCCGGGACGCTCGGGGCCGCCGAGACGATCACGCTCGTGCGTTCGTTTTTCGTCCTCGTCGGCCTGCTCGTCGTCGCACCGATCATCGCTCCCGTTCTGTTGGTCGCGCGCCGCCACCGCAAACGCCTCGGTACCGGGAGCTCGTACGACACCGCCCTCGCGCTCGGGGGTTTTCTCTTCATGGCTGCCCTCTATCTCGGGCTCGTGATCTCCGTACCGTCCGCGCTCCAGGAGTCGACCGGCGGCGCCCTCGGGGGTATCGTCGCGGTCCTCTACGGGCTCCCGTCGCTCCTGGGGTTCGTCCCCCCGGTTCTCGCGGCGGCGCTGATCGTCGTCCTTCACCGCCGGTACCGGTAGTCGAAATCGACAAAGGGCTTCGTGGCCTCTCGTAAGTATGGACGAGAAAGAGGGGACCTTCCTCGTGACCCATGCCGACGAGGCTTCGGCCGTTCTCCGGGACGTCGAGACCGGCCAGGTCCACACGCTCTCTGCGAACCCCGACCTCGAGGGCGGCGAGGCGCTCGAAGGGACGATCGCACCCGAACCGCCCGTCGAGGCGACCTGGGAGCTGCGCGAGATCGAGGAGCGCCGCGAGCTCTCGGTCGAGCGAAGCGATGAGCCCCCGACGAGCCAGGAGCGCGAACTCGCCGACTCCCAGGGCGTCGGCGAGATCACCCGAAAACAGCGCGCGGGGACCGGCGAGATCCACGTGCTGACGGTGCCCCCCGAGCGAACCGACTCGGCGGCCGCGGAGGTCGAAGCCGATGAGGAGACCCTCGCGCGGGCGGCGCGCTTCGGGGTCAACCGCGTCGAGATCCGTTCGGAGGAGGGGATCGTGAGCGTCCGGTACCTGCCCTAAACCGGCCCGCCCGCGCTCTGGACGCGCCAGCCGCCCCGGATCCCGCAGGCCTCCCGAACCGTGTACTCGATGTCGGTGTCGCGGGCCACCTCGTCGGCTCCCTCGATCGCTTCGATCCGCAAGGGAACGTCGAGGGTGTTGCCACAGCAGCCGACGCCGACGAACTCCTCCCACTCGTCGCCCTCCTCGACGGCGTCGAGCGTTTTCGTCAGATACGCCCGGAAGGCGGGCTTTTCGACCTGGAAGCGCCCCCAGTCGCTCAGGTCCTCGGGATACGAGACGACGACCCGCGTCGCGTGTGCTTCCATACCGGCGGGAGGGCCCACAGCCCCAAAAACCCCACAGCTGATCGGATAAGAAAGTTTATTTTTGACCGTGTCACACCGAGAATCATGCTCGATTCGACGGTACCGGAGGTCCATTATCCCCGGTACTCGAACCGCCAGCTCGCGGCGGTCCCCCTTGCCCTCCTCGCGCTCTCCTTGCTCGTCATCGCCGGCATGTGGGCAACGACCGGGATGCCGGTCGACCCCGGTATCGATTTCACCGGCGGCACCGAACTCCAGGTCCAGAGCGACGCCCCCGAAGGGGAGATCGCGGCGGCCTTCGCGACCGAACCCGAGTCGATCCAGCCGATCGCCGCACAGGAAGACGAGTACATCGTCACGTTCCAGTCGACCGACACCGCCGCGATCGAATCCCAGGCGACCGACGCCGGGTTCAGCGTCACCTCCATATCGAGCACCTCCGCGGCGTTCGGATCGGAGACCCAGCGCCAGGCCGTCATCGGTATCGCCATCGCCTTTGCCGGGATGAGTACCCTCGTCGCGCTGATGTTTCGATCGCTGATCCCTTCTGCCGCGGTCGTCGTTTCGGCGTTCAGCGACATCGTCATCCCGGTCGCGCTGATGAACCTCTTCGGGATCCAGCTCTCGCTCGGTACTGTGGCCGCGCTATTGATGCTCATCGGCTACAGCGTCGACTCGGATCTCCTGCTCAACAACCACGTCCTGCGCCGGCGCGGCGACTTCTACGACAGCACGTACCGGGCGATGCGAACGGGAATCACGATGACGCTGACGTCGATCGTCGCCATGTTCGTGATGACGATCGTCGCGACGCTCTTTGCCATTCCCCTGTTGCCCGCGGTCGGGCTGGTCCTCATCTTCGGACTGCTCGCGGACCTGATGAACACCTACCTGCTCAACGTGAGCCTGCTTCGCTGGTATAAGTTCGAGGGGATCGGGCGATGATCGGCGCGGTCCGCAAGCACTGGCGGATCGCGCTGCTCGTCGTGATCGTCGCGATCAGCGCGGTCGTCCTCGTCGCCCCGCAGTTCGGCCCCGACGACCCTGCGGTCGAGGGCGGCGAGCAGGTCGCCGACACCGGCCCTACCAACCTCCAGTTCGGTCTCGAACTCTCCGGGGGCACCCGGGTTCGCGCGCCGCTCGCCGGCCTCACCGCCGAGGACGCGACGGTCGATCCGGGTCAGGAACCCGAGGTCGAGTCCGCGCTCGCCGACGAACTCGGGATCAACAGCCGGAACGTGAACGTCGAGGCCGGTGACGCCGACGGGGAGGGCACCATCGAGATCACGACCGACGGCGTGAACCGGGAGGAGTTCGTTGCCGCCCTCGGGGTCGTCGACGAGGACTTCGACCTCGGAATCGACGAGAGCGACGTCCGCCAGGGCGTCACCGAGGACACCGTCGACGAGGCGGTAACGGTCATCGATGACAAGATCCAACGCTCACCGTTCGCGGCGGGCGACGTCCGGAAATCCACCTCCTCGACCGGCGAGCAGTTCGTCGTCGTCGAGGTGCCCGGTCAGGACAGGGAGACCGTGATCGACCTGATCGAGGACCGCGGGTTCGTCGAAGTCTACGCCCACCACCCGACCGATAGCGGCTACGAGAACGCCACCGCCATCCAGCCCGATGCCATTCAGGGAGTCGGCCAGCCCGAGGACGAGCCGCCCTACGGCCCCCACGTCGACATCACGCTGAACGAGGAGGGTGCACAGGGCTTCTCCGAGACGATGCGCGAGACCGGCTTCACACAGGAGGGCTACGGTGCGGCCTGTGCGTGGGATCAGAACCCCGACGACCCCGGCTACTGTCTGCTGACCGTCGTCGACGGCGAGGTCGTCTACGCCGCGGGCCTCAGCGAGGATCTGGCGGCCAGCGTGGAGTCGGGCGAGTACGTCGACAGCCGAACGTTCGTCATGACCGGCGAGTCGATCGACGACGTGCGCACCCTACGGGTGAACCTGCTGGCCGGCGAGACTCCCGCGCCGCTGGACATCGAATCGGGCACCCAGTACTACCTCCAGCCGAGCCTCGCCGAGAACTTCAAGCTCTACTCGGTGCTCACCGGCTTCATCTCCATGCTCGCGGTCTCGGGCGTGGTCGCCGCCCGCTACGGCCGCCCACGGGTCGCCGCCCCGATGATCCTCACCGCGAGCGCGGAGGTCTTCGTTCTCCTCGGGTTCGCCGCGGCCGTGGGCTACCCGCTGGATCTGGCGGCGATCGCGGGCTTCATCGCCGTCGTCGGGACCGGCGTGGACGACCTGATCATCATCGCCGACGAGATCCTCCAGGAGGGCGACGTGAGTACGGGACGGGTGTTCGAGAGCCGGTTCCGGAAGGCCTTCTGGGTCATCGGGGCGGCGGCGGCGACGACCATCATCGCCATGTCGCCGCTTGCCTTCCTGAGTCTGGGCGACCTGACCGGCTTCGCGCTCTTTACCATCGTCGGCGTGCTGATCGGGGTGTTCGTCACGCGACCCGCCTACGGCGACCTCCTCCGGCTCCTCCTGACGCGGTGAGTCCCGACTCACCGCCGCCGGCCGGGCGTCGAGGGTTCCGGCCGCGAAAAGCGCGAGCAGCGCGCTCGGATTCGACGCGGACGTCACCGTCGCGAGCGAACCGCCGAGCCACAGTATCGAGACCATCGCCGCCGTCGGTCTCGCCTGTCGGGGCGTTAAAAGTCAGCGAGCGTTCCCTGCTCGGCGGCCGCCAGCGCGTCCTCGCTGGTCTTCCAGGAGGCGCGCGCACACGCCGGCAGTTCGCCGTGTTCGGCGACGTACTCACGGAGAAAGTCCCTCGTAAGCGGATCGCTCGGGTAGCCGCTTCCGATCTCGCCGTACTCGGCTTCGAGCGCCCGGACTCGTCGGTCGCGCTCGACCTTCGCGACGATGCTCGCCGCGCCGACGATCGGATGGGTTTCGTCCGCGCCGTGTTCGCCCGACAGGGAGACGCCCTCGGGCAGACCCTCGCTTACCCGACGGACGAACCGCCCGGCGTCGACGTCGCCGGCGTCACAGATCCCGTCTGCACCCCGCTCGACCACCGGCTGGGCGGCTTCGGCGTGGGCCGCCACCGTCAGGGAGTTCATGTCGGTTTCGGGGGCGTCGATCCGGCTCGGGGAAACGGCGGCGATCCCGATCGCGACCCGTCCGTCCTCGCGGAGCCCCCGGGCGAGCCCCTCGCGTTTCTCGGGCGCGATCCGCTTCGAGTCGTCGATTCCCTCGGGGAGGAGCGACTCGTCGGGAACGCGGACGCAGGCGGCGATCATCGGCCCCAGG
Organism: Halalkalicoccus subterraneus; assembly: GCF_003697815.1. NCBI lineage: Archaea > Methanobacteriati > Methanobacteriota > Halobacteria > Halobacteriales > Halalkalicoccaceae > Halalkalicoccus > Halalkalicoccus subterraneus. The sequence continues at coordinate 7,196 of NZ_RDQG01000022.1, forward strand.
GCGGGGCCCTTACCTGCCTCATCGATCCCGAACCGATCCATACCCGCCGCTGGCGCGCGCGGAGGAAATAGGTGACGGACGCAGGTCGACCCCGATTCGGGCCTCGGACGGTGCACTCGGATCGGGTTTCGCCGACGCGTTAGCCCCGCAGATAGTCGGGGTCGTCGAACGGCTCGTCCTCGCCACGGACGTCGATCACGTCGAGGGCGGTCACGACGCTCTCGACGCCGACCAGCCCGGCGAAGCTGGGATCGGTCCGGCCCGCGTCGCCGCTGACCAGCTCCTTGACGTAGAGCCCGCCCGCGCCGTGGATCGTGAGTTCGCCGTGTTCGGGATCGCGCAGTTCGCCGGAGATCTCGTAGACCTCACGGACCCGCGTGAGGTCCGCCCGGCGATGGGAGACGCGCTGGGGGGTGTCCTGCTCGATCGTCGCGCCGTCGAGTTCCCGTAGGGCCTTCTCGAAGTCCTCGGGTTCGACGGGCTCGGCGAACTTGACGTCCATCCTGTAGGTCTTGCTCGCCTCTAATCCTTTGACCCGCTCGACCATCTCGTGGGTCGCCAGTTCGAGCCCCTCGACCTCGACGGCGCCTCCTGCACGCTCGTTGATCCCGGCTTCGAGCGCCGCGAGGTCGGGCTCGCGCTCGCGCGGGCGTTTGACTTCGAGGACGAACGGGCGGCCCGACTGGAGCATGCGCGCGTCGACGTCCTCGCGGCCCGCGCCGTGAAAGACGCCCTCCTCGCCGTCCATCGCCTCGACGACTGCCGGAGCGACGTAGCCCTCGACGCTGTCGTCGTAGAGATAGCCCGAGCCCCCGCAGTGTTCGCAGGGCTCTTCCCCTCCATCGGGAGCGAGCTGTTTGCCCGAGCCACCACATTCCCGACAGGGCCACTCGGTCTGGGGGATGTCGCGTTCGAGTTTTCGGTATCGGCCGTAGACGAACGCCGGGTTGACCTGTAGATCGACCGTGTGCGCGGAGATCGACTCGGGGCCGTCGCCCGCCAGGGTGCACAGCGCGAGCACGTCCGGGCGCTCGAAATCGACCTCGGTACCCGTCTCCCGCCCGACGCGTTTTCCGACCTCGCGGTTGCACTCGGATTTGAACGCCTCGCCGGCATCGACGGGGAGGTCCGCCGACTCTCTGAGGAGGCGTTCGTTCTCCTCGATTAGCGGCGGGACGCGTGTCCCGACCTGATAGGTCGCAAAGCCGACTCCATCGACCTTCTCGACAACGCGCTCGGCCAGCGCGTCGAACGCGCCGCTGTAACCCTCACAGACCCAGCAGTCCTCGACGGCGGGCGCCTCGTATGGCTCGTCGTCCTCGAGTGCGAGCGCCGTGCGTAGGGCGGTCCCGCGCTCGTCGTTGGTCAGCCCGAAACTGCGGTCGGCGAAGACCCGCCCCAGACACGTGTTACAGACGGGGTCCTGTTCGACGACTTCCCTCGCGCTTTCGAAGACGCTCATCGCCCTGCCTCCGCGCTCGTCGGTGTCACGACACCAGTCGGATGGAAGTGTCGCCGTTGCTCGACCGTGTACATACGAGGACTTCGAGGTGGGTATCTAAGGGCTTGGCGTTTCCGTCCACGGATCCACGACTATATCACTGCCGGGCGGCGAGGCCGGGTATGCGCCAGTTCATCGTTTCCGGCCACGACGTTCCGACCACCCCCGATTTCTCGCTCGACGACCTCGCCGGCGCTGCGGGTCGCCTCGACGTGCTCTGTCGGTGCGTCTCCTCGGCCTTCTTCCTCTCGCATGCGATCCGTGAGGACGTCCGGACCCATCTGGTGCTCGCCGACGAGTTCACGCTCCGCTTCGAGGGAAGCGAGCTTCGACGGCTGAACCCCGACGAGCGATCCACGGCGGCGCTGGTCCGAAAGGCCCTTGAGGAACGCGAGGAGGCCATCGGCCACATGGAGGTCGAGACCTCCCCTGGGGTGTACCTCTCGCGGCGCGGGTTCGAGCCGATTCTCAAGAAAGCCGCCGAGGACAGGACGGTGGTACAACTCCACGAGGGCGGCGATCCCGTCGTGGACGTTGAACCGCCCGAGGACCCCGTGTTCGTCCTCTCGGATCATCACGATTTCGCGGAGCGCGAGGTCGATCTGCTCGACGAGTGCGCCGACGAGCGGGTTCGCCTGGGACCCCGAGCCATCCACGCGAACCACGCGATCACGGTGGCACACAACTGGCTGGACACCGGGGGCTACAGCCGGTACTGAGGACCCGTTCCGGAACGCTTAACAACGCAACCGGCTTTCTTCCGAGCGCGGGCCGGTGGGGTAGCTTGGTATCCTTCGGCCTTCGGGTGGCCGTAACCTCAGTTCGAATCTGAGCCGGCCCACTTTTCCCGCAACCCTACGCGAGGAGCGCCAGCGACGAGTGCGCTGGCAATGCGTCGAACACTGACGCCTGTTCGGCGTCAGTGAACCGGTGTGGACACCGGGTCTCGGCGTCCGGGGGCTTTACAACCGTCGGTCGTCTCGAACACACCGATGGCAGGACTCATCAAGCGAACGGCCCAGGCGATCGACGACATGTCACGTTCCATCTGGGACGACTCCAGTCAGACGGAGAAAGCGGTGGTCGCCGTCCTCCTCATCGTCACCGGACTAGCGCTCCCGGTCGTCCCCATCGTGATCCTCGCGAGGATCATCGCCAACTGACGGGCCCGCCTCGGGACGGCTGCGACCGAGACGGCCCGCGATATTATCTAGCCCATACAGTACAAATACACCTAGAGAAAGCGTTATGTTCTCCGGATCGGTATTGGATATAATCATGTCAAAAGACACCATGAAAGATATCGACCATAGCTCCCCGTCCGCGGACGAACTCACCTCTATCTGGTACCGGGGAGACGAGGATCGCTCCGCAACGACGGAGAACGCCGCCGAACTCGACGAACAGATCGTCCCCTCCCCCGCCGACGACTAAGGCCACCGGAGAACTGATCATCAGCCCGGATGATGGGAACGTATGGTCACTCCGGCTCCCGTCCGCGGCGTCGACCTCGACCGGGAGACTCGCTGTACCCACTACGACTCGCCGCGGGACGTGATCGCGATCCGGTTTTTCTGCTGTGGGGAGTACTACGCCTGCTACGAGTGTCACGCCGCCCGCTCCGATCACGACGCCGAGCGCTGGCCCGAAGACGCCCGCCAGAAGCGGGCGGTGCTGTGTGGGGTCTGTGATACGGAACTCACGATCGCGGAGTATCTCGACTGTGACGACGCCTGTCCCGCTTGCGGTGCGGCGTTCAATCCCGGCTGTGCGAACCATCATCACCTGTATTTCGCGGGCGTGTCGGAAGCTTCTGGACCCGGCCGACCCTAGCCCGACCATGACCGACCCGCTGGAATGGGAGACCCTGGACGACGAGGTCGCCTACACGTGCCCCGGATTCGACGTGATCCACGAGGACGTCCGGCTGCCCGACGGCACCGAAACGGATTTCGACTACGCGAGCGAACCGCCCGCGGCGGTGGTCCTCCCCTTCACGCCCGAGGGCGAGGTCGTGCTCATCGAGGAGTGGCGTCAGGCGGTTAAACGAACCAACCGCGGGCTCCCCGCGGGGAGCATGGAGCCCGGCGAGGATCGAGAGGCCGCGGCCCGGCGCGAACTGGCGGAGGAGACTGGCTACGAGGCCGACGAGATGGAGTTTCTCGCAAGCGTCGAGCCCGCCAACGGCCTGCTCGATGCGGTCCACCACTACTTCGTCGCCCACGACTGCGAGCCGACCGGCGAGCAGGAGCTCGACTTCAACGAGTCCATCCGGGTCGAAACGACCGACTGGGACGCGCTCGTTGAGGACGTCGAAAGCGGCGAGCTCCACGACGGACGGACCGTTACGGGCGTCCTCCGGTACGCGCTCTCGACATGACCGACGAGGAGCGCGCCCGTTGGAACGAGCGCTACCGCGAGCGCGAGCCCCCGACCGAACCTTCGGACCTGCTTCGGGAGGTCGTCGACTCTCTACCTGTGGGCCGAGCGCTCGACGTCGCGACCGGCGGCGGGCGCAACGCGCTCTTCCTCGCCGATCGTGGCTACGCGGTTGACGCGATCGACGTCTCCGAGGAAGGGCTGGGAATCGCCCGCGGGCGTGCGGAGGATCGGGACCTCTCCGAGCGCATCGAGTTCGTCCGAAACGACGTCGAGGAGTACGACTTCCCTGTCGAGACCTACGACGCGATCGTCGTGAGCCACTACTACAGCCTGAACGCCCTGTCCGACCTCAAGAAGGCGCTCGCACCGGGCGGCGTTCTGCTGTACACCCATCGCCTCCGCCCGCCCGGCGACGACTCGCACCGTTTTCGCTTCCGGCCGAACGACCTCCTCAGGGCCTGCCTCGACCTGCGGATCGTCCGCTACGAGGAGCCGATGGCGATCACGGCCGACGCGACGGACGTCCGGCTGGTCGCCCGCAAGCCACCTTCGGGATGACTCGCAACCCTTACCGCACGCTCGCTCGAACCCCGGCCAATGAGCGAGATCTTCGAGGCCCGCGACTGGGACGCGGCGGGGCGGATCGGTCGGCTCTCGGTCCCCCGCGCGGGCGTCACCGTCGAGACGCCGACCATCATGCCGGTGGTCAACCCTCACATCCAGACGATCCCGCCCCGCGAGCTCGCGGAACGCTTCGGCGCCGAGATCCTCATCACCAACTCCTACATCCTCCACAGCAGCGAGGACCTCCGCGAGGACGCTCTTGAGAGGGGGGTTCACGACCTGCTCGATTTTCCCGGCGCGGTCATGACCGACTCGGGCTCCTTCCAGCTCTCCGAATACGGCGAGATCGACGTCACCAGCGAGGAGATCCTCGCGTTCCAACGTGAGATCGGCTCGGACGTCGCAACGCCCGTCGACATCCCGACGGCTCCGGACACCGAGCGCGAGGCCGCCGAGATCGAACTCGGGACCACACAGGAGCGCCTCGACCGGGCGAGCGAGTTCAGCTCGGGAGACATGCTCGTCTCGGCGCCCGTTCAGGGCTCGACCTACCCCGATCTCCGGGAGGCGGCGGGCGAGCACGCGGTGGGGACTGGACTGGACGTCTTTCCGGTCGGCGCGGTCGTTCCGCTGATGAACGAGTACAGGTACGGGGACATGGTCGACGTCGTGGCGGCCGCAAAACGGGGGCTCGGGCCCGCCGCCACGGTCCACCTCTTCGGCGCGGGCCACCCCATGATGTTCGCGCTGGCGGTCGCGGCGGGCTGTGACCTGTTCGATTCCGCGGCCTACGCGATCTACGCGCGCGATGGCCGGTATCTCACGGTGCGAGGCACCGAACACCTCGCTGATCTCGACTACTTCCCGTGTTCGTGTCCGGTCTGTGTCGAACACACCCCCGAGGAGGTCGAGAGCGACGACGAGCAGGAGCGTCTGCTCTCTGAGCACAACCTCCACGTCACCTTTGGAGAGATCCGCCGGATCAAGCAAGCCATCCGGTCGGGTACCCTGCTCGAACTCGTCGAGTCGCGTGCTCGGGGACATCCCGCGATGCTCGACGGCTATCGCGTGTTACTCGATCATTCGGAACAGCTCGAACGTACCGACCCCGCCTCGAAGTCGACGTTCTTCTACCTCTCGGGCGAGAGCGCCACCCGTCCCGAAGTGCTTCGCCACCACCGCCGGCTCGAACGGCTTTCAGTACCGGATTCGCTGTTGCTGGCCGGCGGACCGACCGATACGGCGGTCGAGGCCGGCGAGGTCTGGACCGTGCGCCCGCCGTTTGGACCCGTCCCGCCGGAGCTCTCGGAGACCTACCCGGTCAATGCTGAACTTCCCGACCGGCTCGACGACGAGGCGTACGCGGCCGCGGCGCGGGGCGTCGAGCGGCTGGCCGGAGCGAACCCCGATTGTGCGGTCGCGCTGGCGACCGCGGGCTGGCCTGATGCGGCGCTCGCGACCCTCTCCGAGCGAATCGAACTGGTCTGAGCCGCTCGGTCCCGCCTCTCCGGGCGCGACCGGATCGACAGTCTCATTCGCGCCTCGCCGCCAGTCAAACCATGACCGAGTATTTCGAGGTCCACGGGCGCGACGGGGCTGCACGCCTCGGCGAACTGCGTCTCGCCGATTCCCTTACCACCCCGGCGCTCGCGGACGACCACGTCGAGGACGCCGGCAGCCTCTGGGCCGCGGATCGCGAGCTCCCTGAGGGGCGTGAGGATCGCGTAACGATCCTTCCACACAGAGCGTTTCCGAGCGGCACTGACGAGGAGGTCGAGGACGCCTTCTCCGTCTCCCAGCCCGACGTCGACTACCCGAGCGCCGCGGTCGTTTCACCTACTACCGCCGAGAACCACGGGGTCGACGCCTACGTCCTCTCGACTGCCCAGGGGAACGTCGGCCACGCCAGCGCGCTACGCGACGAGATCCTCGAAATCAGGGAAACGATCCCCGCCGACACCGCGCTCTATCTCTCGGGCGTCGCGACGCCGCGAAACGCCGCCCTGCTGGCCTACGCGGGCGTCGACCTCCTCGATTCCCACAAGGCGGTCGTGAAGGGCACCCAGGGGAAGTACCTCACGAGCGACGGCGAGCAGTTCCTCGAGGACCTCGAGGAGCTGCCGTGTGCCTGTCCCGCCTGTCGGCGCTCGATAAAGGAGTTCACCCGCGAGGACTGTGCCGAACACAACGAGAACGCCCTCAGGGCGGAGCTCGCGACCGTGCGCGAGCGGATCCGGGCGGGGCGACTGCGCGACTACGTCGAGGGCCAGGCCCGCCACGCGCCGTGGCTGACCTCGCTCTTCCGGGAGTTCGACGACGAATGGAGTTACGTGGAGGAGCGCACCCCGATCCATCGCACGAGCGAGATCAGCGCGACGAGCGACGACACCCTCCGGCGGGTGGAGATCCAGCGTTTCGCCGACCGGGTCACCTCCCGATACCGTAATCGGTTCGACAACCCGCTCGTGCTCGTACCCTGCTCGGCCACCAAACCCTACAGCGAATCGCAGAGCCACGGCCAGTTCCACGACGCGATCCAGTACCGCGCCCACCTGGTCTCGATGACCTCGCCCATCGGCGTGGTCCCCCAGGAACTGGAGACGACCTACCCCGCCCAGCACTACGACACCGCGGTGACGGGCCGGTGGACCGAGACCGAGATCGCGTTCGTCGCGCGCGTCCTGCGGCGGTATCTCGACCGCAACGACTATCCGAGAATCATCGCCCATCTGCCCGAGGACTACCGGGAGATCATCGAGCGCGTCGAACCCCACATCGAGACGGAGATCGAGTACACGGTCGAGGACCACCCGACCACGACGGACTCGATCGCGAACCTCATGCGGACGCTCGACGGCGAGCTCAAGTACGGCAAGCGCGAGCGACAGCATAACACGGTGAAAGCGATCGCGGACTACCAGTTCGGCGAGGGCGCGGGCGAGGAACTCTTCCCCGATCTCTCTATTCAGAGCCGGTACCCGAAGTTCCGCGCCCACACCACGGAGGGCGAGCAGCTGGCGGCGATGGTACCTCAATATGGAACCCTCGCGCTCACGCTCGCGGGCGCACGGCGCTGGCTCGACAGCGACGTCCCCACCAAGCGCGTCGAAATAGACGGGTTCGTTCCCCACGGGAACGTCCTCGCGCCGGGGATTCTGGATGCCGACCCGGCGATCCGCACGGGGGACGAGGTCGTCGTCGAGGGCCCGAAGGCCTTTGCGGTCGGGCGCGCGGAGATGTTCGGCCGCGAGATGACTGAAAGCACTCGTGGGGTGGCGGTCGACGTCCGGCACGTCGAGGAGCGGTAGTCGGCTTTTTACCCACGGCGCTCCATGCGCCTCCATGGACGAGATCACGCTGGCGGTGCCCCGAGAGCTCGGTGAAACCCTGCCCGAGGACAGCGACGAGACCCTCGTGGCGATGCAACGCGAGATCGACCAGTACGAGGGCTACATCAACGGCGCGATCGCCGAGGGCGAAAGCGAGGCCGCGAGCGCCGCGGCGGACGTTCTCGACCGACTCGAGGAGCGCTGGGAGCAGTACGACGAATTCATCGTCGAGCTTCGGGCGTGGGGGCAGTCCTCGATCTACGCGGAGGTGTGGTGTGACTTCCAGTACGCGCTGATCCAGCAGCTCTACGACCACGAGGAACTCGGGGAGGCGCTCGACCAGGAGCGCCACGCCCGCCTCGTGGACGATGGCATCCGGTTGAGCGACGCCGTATGAACGACGACGAGCCGGCCTACGCCCGGAAACTCCGCTCACGACCGGGAAAGAGCCACCCGCTCGACGGCGGGGCGATCGCCGCCGGGCTCTGTTTCGGCGTCCTCGCGATCCTCGTCTCGATCGCCGGGCCGCTCTCGGCGGCGGTTCGCCTCTCGATCACCGCGTTCTGTCTGTTCTTCGGAGGTATCACGGCGGGCTATCTCACTCGTCCGACCGCGAGCGGCGCGGTTCAGGGGATCGCGGTCGTCTGCTGTACGGCGGGACTGATGGTCGCAGTCTCGGTTTCGGTCTCGATCGGTGCCGGATCGCTCCTGCGTGTGCCCCTCGTCTTCGCCTACGATGCGCTCTCGGTTCCCGCGTTCGCGGCGCTCGGTCTGCTTTCGCTCTGTTTCGGTGTGCTCAGCGGTGCGTTCGGGGCTCGACTCCGACGATAGTAGCGAGGAGCCGGCCTTTATAGCCTCGGCGTCCTTCCCCCCGATATGAACCTCGAACTGCGCTCGTTTGCGACGTTTCGGGAGGCGATGGGCCAGAAGATGATCGAGCGCGAGTACGACGACGGCGTTTCGATCGGCGAGGTGCTCGCGGACCTCGAATCCGAGTTCGACGGGCTGGAAGGACGGCTGCTCGACGGCGACGGCGCGATCCAGCCCCAGCTCTCGATCCTGAAGAACGGTCGGGACGTGACCCACGCTCAGGGCCCCGAGACGCCCCTCGAGGAGGGCGATACGCTGAGTCTGTTCCCGCCGGTTGCCGGAGGGACGGCGTGAGGGTCGAGCGGTCGTTCCGGGGGATCAGCCAGCGTCTCGCGCGCCACTACCTCTCGAACCTCGGCGGCGAGGAAGAGAGCGATGATCGGGTCGTCGGCGAGGGCTGGGAAGCGGAGCTGTCCTCGAAGAAGGTTTCGATCGGCCCCAGCCTCTCGCTGACCGAGGTGACGGTCGTCTTCGAGGGCGAGGAGGACACGCTGGACCCGCTGATCGACGACTTCGCCCAGAAGGCGATGCGCGCGGGCGGATGAGCCACCCCATCGACGGGCAGGTGGTGTTGCTCGCAGTCGCCAAGGCGAGCGTCCCCGGTAGCCGCCTCCCCGAACTCCTCGAACGGGCACAGGACGAACTGCGATCCGACCGCGAGACCTACGGGCGGCGCTACGAACTCGCCGCCGAAACCGACGACTCCTGCTGCTTTTTCGTCCCTGCCGACCACTGGGAGGAGGTCGGACGGAATCTCGGGCTGGAACGGCGTGAGTACCGCGCGATCCAGCGCGCCCACGAGGAACAGCTCCTCCGGTTTGGCAAGCACGAGGGGCGTCGCGAGGAGTTCGAGACCGCCCTCGACGTGCGCTCGGCCGTCGTCATCGGGAGGGCGAACTGAAGTGAAAGCCGTTTAGCCCGTGCGCCCGTAGCCCTCGCCAGTGACTGACGACACGCTCGAGGAGTTCTACGACGCGATTCAGGAACTGGGCCGGCCCGTGCTCACCGCCGAGGAGATCGCCCGTACCCTCGACTGGACCCAGGACGAAGCCGACCGCCGGCTCTCGGCGCTCGCGGAGGCGGGCGTGGTCGGTCGACGGGACGTCGAGCGCGATCCCGTCGTCTGGTACCCCAGAGAGTGGGACCAACGGGCGAGACGCGAGCGGGTCGTCACCTTTCCGAACCGCCGCGAGCTCGTCGTTTCGAACCCCGAGCAGTTCACCCGCGCCCGGCTCTCGACGTTCGCGTACTTGGTCGACTCGAACGGGGCCGGCTCCGCGCTGTATCGCATCCGCGAGGAGGACGTCTGGGGGGCGCCCTACGACGACCTCGCCGATCTGCTGATCGCGCTGCGGCGGGTGACCGGCGACCGATACGAGGACCTCGAAGAGTGGGTCGAACGCCAGTGGAAACGCGCCCGGCAGTTCTCCCTGCGGACCCATCCTGATGGGTACACCGTCCTCGAGGCCGACAGCGAGAGTTTGATGGGAAACGTCGCCCGGCAGATACTCGGCGAGGAGCAGCTTCACGCGCCCATCTCCGATACGGAAAGCTGGGTGCGCGAGGGAAGCGAGGGCGAGATCAAGCGTCTGCTGTACGACGAGGGCTACCCCGTGCGCGACGCCCGCGACCTCGACACGGGTGATCCCCTCGAAATAGAGCTCGCGCTCGAACTGCGCGACTACCAACGGGAGTGGGTCGACCGGTTCGTCGAGCAGAAGGCCGGCGTCCTCGTGGGGCCGCCGGGAAGCGGCAAGACCGTCGCGGGCATGGGCGCGATGGCCGCGGTCGGCGGCGAGACGCTTGTACTAGTCCCCTCGCGCGAGCTGGCGAACCAGTGGCGCGAGTCGCTGCTCGAATCGACCTCGCTTTCGGGGAACCAGATCGGCGAGTACCATGGCGGGGAAAAGGAGATCCGGCCCGTGACGATCGCGACCTACCAGACGGCGGGCATGGAGCGCCACCGCCGACTGTTCGACGAACGCCGGTGGGGATTGATCGTCTACGACGAGGCCCACCACATCCCGGCCCCGATCTTCCGCCAGAGCGCGGACCTCCAGTCGAAACACCGGCTGGGGCTGTCGGCGACGCCGGTACGCGAGAGCGACGACGAGGTCGAGATCTTCACGCTGATCGGCCCGCCGATCGGTACCGACTGGTCGGCGCTGTTCGAGGCGGGCTACGTCACGGAGCCGGACGTCGAGATCCGATACGTCCCGTGGGACAGCGAGGCGGCCGAGGCCGAGTACGCGAGCGCGCTGGGCCACGAGCGCCGGCAGGTCGCGGCTTCGAACCCCGCGAAGCTCGACGAGATCCGCCGCCTGCTCGCGGATCACGCCGAGGAGAATGTCCTGATCTTCGTCGACTGGCTGAATCAGGGACAGGAGTACGCCGAGGAGCTCGGGATCCCGTTTCTGAGCGGCGAGACGCGCTACGCGAAACGCGAGCGCTTGCTTTCGGAGTTCCGCCACGGCGCACGCGACGTCCTGCTCGTCTCGCGGGTCGGCGACGAGGGGATCGACCTGCCGGCGGCATCGGTCGCCATCGTCGCAAGCGGGCTGGGCGGCTCCCGGCGTCAAGGTTCCCAGCGCGCGGGTCGGACGATGCGTCCAGTGGGAGGTGCGCAGGTGTACATGCTCGCGACGCGTGGCACCGAGGAGGAGGAGTTCGTCCGCGATCAGCTCCGCCACCTCCAGGGTAAGGGCGTGAACGTACTGGAACGCGATGCCGAAACGGCCTGAGCCGGATCGGTCACATTTTACTCGCGTGCGTGCAACCACGAGTCAATGTTCGACCCTGCAGTCTCCGTTGGCGTCCTCCATGCGGGTGCTCTCTCCGGAGAGCAGCAGGCGGCCGTGGAGTGGTGTGAGGCCGTCGCCCCGTTCGTCGAGCGGGTCGCGCTCTCGGAGGTCGCCGCCGGGACCGCCGATCTCGACCGCTACGACGTCTGCTGGTGGCACCGCGACGCACCGCTCGACGAAATCGACGGCGCGCTCGACGAAGCCGCTCGCGCACTGCGCGCGTACGTCGAGGACGGCGGCGGACTGCTGGTGAGCCTGCGGGCGCTTTCGGCGGTCGTCGATATCGGGATCGAGCCGGTCGCCCCGGACACGACGGGTCGCGAGGAACTCTCAGAGCCGACGGGCTATCTCCTCAAATCGATCTACGCCGACAAACCGGCGTTCGCGCCGTTCGAGGCTCTCCGGGTTCACACCTGCGAACCCGGCACGGAGGTGGCGTACGCCCGCTACGAGCACGTGTTGCCCGAACGCGGCGAGGCGCTCGCGGCGACGGTTCGCGGGGGAATGGACCACGCCCACCAACTGGCGCTGTTCTCGTGGGCCGTCGGTGCGGGGTCGGTGATCGGTGCGGGCAGCGCCCTTTCGTTTTCGGGGCCCGCCGACGGGGACTGTGCGAGCAACCGCTCGCGGCTGGTCGCCAGCCTACTTTCGGCGCTCGCCGACGGCGACCGTTTCGGAGTTTCCGACCCGCGCTCCGTACGGGGGTTGACGGCGATGCGCGATCGGCTCTCGGAGGACCCGCTTCGGCCACAGTATCACATCACCCCGCCGGCGAACTGGCTCAACGACCCGAACGGGATCATCGAACACGACGGCCGGTATCACGTCTTCTACCAGTACAACCCGGGCGGCTCGATGCACGGTACCATCCACTGGGGTCACGCCGTCAGCGACGACTTGGTCCACTGGGCCGACGAACCGGTCGCGCTCACGCCCTCGCCCGACGGTCCCGACCGCGATGGCTGCTGGTCGGGCTGTGCGGTCGAGAACGACGGGCGTGCGACGGTATTTTATACTGGTGGACGGGGCATGCAACAACTCCCCTGCCGGGCGGACGCGGTCGATTCCGATCTCCGAGAGTGGGAAAAGGACCCGCGAAACCCGGTGATCGAGGAAGTGCCCGAGAACGTCGTCGGCTCCGAGCACTGGGAGGCCGAGTTCCGCGACCACTGCATCTGGTTTGCAGACGGCCTGTGGCATCACCTGATCGGCTCCGGGCTCCGTGACGTCGGCGGCGCAGTCTTCTACTACACCTCCACGGACCTCCGAGAGTGGGAGTACGTCGGTCCCCTGTTGGTCGGCGACGGCGAGACCGGCGGGATGTGGGAGTGTCCAGAGCTCCTGGAACTGGGCGAACGGGACCTGCTTCACGTCTCGAACTACGAGGACGTGCTCTACTTCCTCGGGGAGTTCACCGAGAGCGAGTTCCGCGCCGAGGAACGCGGCCTGCTGGATCACGGCGACCTGTATGCTCCCCAGTCGCTGTTCGGTGACGACCGGTACGTGCTGTGGGGCTGGATCCCCGAACTCCGCGACGAGCGCGCCCAGTGGGACGCCGGCTGGTCGGGAACCCTCTCGCTCCCGCGGGAGCTCACCGTCGAAAACGGTCGCCTGCACCAGCGTCCCGCCCCCGAACTCGAGGCGCTCCGTCGCTCACACGCCCGTCACATCGACCTCGCTGTCGAGAACGGCTCTCGAACCCTCGACGTCCGTGGGCGGGCGATCGAGATCGCCGCGACGGTCCATGCCGACGCGAGCGAGGCGGGTATCGGCGTCTTCGAGTCGCCCGACGGCGTCGAACGAACCCGGATCGGGATCGAGAACGACCGGGTGATCGTTCACCGCGAGAGTTCGAGCCTCGCGGCCGACTCGGTCGACCACCGCGAACTTCCCCTCACGGACATCGAACGACCCCTCGACCTCCGTGTGTTCCTCGACGGCTCGGTTCTGGAGGTGTTCGTCAACGAGCGGCGCTGTCTCTCGACGCGGGTGTATCCGACCCGACCCGACAGCGACGGGTTGTCGGTCTACGCCCACGAGGGCTCGGCGCGCGTCGAGGAACTCGATATCTGGACGCTCGGGTCGGCGTGGGAGGGGACGAACCCGGGCGAATCGACGCCCGAACACGCCGGTCAGTAGCGACCGTATCCACCTCTGATCTCCTCCCGGTGGACCAGCCGTTCTTCGGAAAGCGCGGGTAGCTCCTCGGATTCGAGCGGGATCCGTCCGTGCGAGAGCGTGCCCGTGATCCGGGTTCGGTCGCCCTTCAAGGCCACTCTGACCGTTGGCGCGAGGGTCCCGCCGAACTTTTTCGACTGTTCGTCGGGCGGAAGGGTCGCGACGTCGTCGAGTGTGAGTCCGCCCAGATCGTAGTAGTTGAAAAACCCGCTGACGAGCAGCTCCTCGCGGTGCGGGAAGGCGACCCACGAGTAGGCCTGATACGGCGCGTTCTCCGGATTAGTGAGTACGAGCCCCGAGCCGTTGATCGGGCGGTACTTCCCTTTGAGCGAATCGGCGACGAACCCATAGAGACCGTCCGGGCCGTCGAGACCGGGTGCGAACGTGTGGTCGTGGCTCGAAACGAAGAGGTAGTACCGGCCGTCCCGAACCACGACGTGCGGGCGTTCGAGCTCCTGGTTCACGCAGATCCCTTCGAGAAGCGGATCTTCGAGGTGCCAGTCTGTCGGGTCGCCCGTCGGCGAGCGCGCGATCCCGACGCTGCCGTTGAACTCCTCCCACACCGGGTCCTCACAGACCCCTTCTCCCTCGGGGATCGGAGTGTTCGCCTCGAACAGGAGGTAGGTCTCCCCGTCGGCGGGGTCCTCGAAGAACCACGGGTCCCGGAAGGTATAGATCATGCCGCGGTACTGCTCCTCGCGCTCGTAGCGCTCGCCATCGGGTTCGAGCAGGACCTCGTGCTCGAAGGGACCGTCGATGCGAAGTCCCGACCCGTCGGTCTCGACGGTCCCCCCGGAACCGACCGCGAGGCGCTGTTCGTAGGTGAGGTCCGCCTCGCCGGCCCGACCCGAGGCCGTATAGAAGACGTAGAGGTCGCCGTCGTCGAGCAGCGCGGAGCCGGCCCACTGGCGGGATCCGCGAACCTCGCCCTCGAAGACGGGACCGCCGTCGTGCCAGCGCTCGCCGTCCGTCGAGTAGAAATACCGGATCTCGGCGACGTCGTGGCGCTTCCCGGGGAGGAGGTCGGCGGGCGCAGTAAGGGAAAAGATCACGCGCCAGCCGTCGATCGTGGCGACCGAGCCGTCACGGTTCCTGAGAAACCAGGTGTCCCAGCCGTTGATCTCGGGAACCGAATCTTCGCGTGGCGGGTAGATGATCGGCGCGACCGTCCCGTCGGTTCGCTCGATCCGCGCGGCCTGCTCGCGCGTCCAGCGTGGAGTGGCACGATCGCCGTTCTCGACGTGCTCGGGAGTCATACGCACAGTCCGCCTATCTCCGAAAAAACGGTTGCGTTCTGCGTTCAGTCGTCGGCGGGGGCCGGCGAGTCGCCCGTCGAGACGCCCGTACCGGGGCCGACGTCGATACCCAGGTCGTCGAGCTTCTCGTCGGGGACGACGCCGTCGACCCAGCCGCGGTGCTCGTAGTACTCCTCCTTCATCTCCTCGAGTTCGCAGTACTCGCCCTCGGAGGCTCCCTGACCGGGGTTGCCGCCCTCCTCGAGGAAGCGCTCGGGCAGCGAGTCGTCCGCGCCGTCGAAGCCGACGAGGTTGTTGTAGTAGCGTTCGAGGTTGTAGACGCGCTCGCCGGACTCCATGAGCTCGTCCTCGCTGACATCGAGGCCGGTCATGCCGTTGTACTGGAGCACGTACTCCTCGATGCCCTCCGCGAAGGCGTTGAACTTGCAGATGTCGAAGCTGTCCGAGATCGCGTGCAGGTCCTGGAAGGTCGCGGTGAGCTCGCCCTTGCCCTCGTACTCGTAGGGATCGACCTTCTCGGGGATCCCGAGGATCTCGGCGGCAGGCGTGTACCCGCGGAGGTGACACGCGCCGCGGTTCGAGGTGGCGTACGCGATACCCATCCCCTTCATGCAGCGGGGGTCGTAGGCGGCGATCGACTGGCCCTTGACCGAGAGCTTACTGTCGTGCCCGTCGACGGCGTCGGCGACGCCCTCCTGGCCCTCCGCCAGCAGGTCCGCGAGGTCGTCCTCGCGGTTCGCGACCTTGGTGATCATCTCGATCATCTCCTCCTCGTCGCCCCAGTCGATGCCGTCGCCGTCGCCGATACCCTCGAGCTTGCCGCGCTCGGTCAGCTCCATCGCCATGGCCATGATGTTGCCGACTTCGATGGTGTCGATGCCGACGTCGTTACACCGGTCGATCATCACGGCGATCTTGTCGCGGTCGTCGTTCGCGGAGTTCGTCCCGAGCGCCCACGCCGACTCGTACTCGAAGGACTCCATGCGGACGTTCATCTCCTCGCCCTTGTGCATGGTCTGGACCTCGACCTCTTTCTTACAGGCGACCGGACACGAGTGACAGGTCGGCTCGTCGACGAGGATGTTCTCGCGGACGTTCTCGCCGCTGATCTTCTCGGCGTCGAGATCGTGCGGGCGGTCCTCCTCGTGTTCGTTATACGAGACGCCCGAGGTGTACTCTCCGTTTTTGGTGGGGTGGCCGTCCATCTCCTCGGTGAGGTTCATCAGGACGTTCGTCCCGTACATCGAGAGGCCGCCCTCGTTCGGGGCCGTAACGTCGGACTCCTGGATGAGCTGCATCGCCTGCTGGTGGCCCTCCATGAACGTCTCCTGGTCGGCCGGTTTGGGCATTTTCGTGCCCGACTTGATGACGATGGCTTTCAGGTTCTTGTTGCCCATCACGCAGCCGGTACCGCCCCGGCCCGAGGCGCGGTCGTCCTCGTTCATGATGCAGGCGTACTTGACGCCGTTCTCGCCGCCCTGCCCGATGCCCATGAAGGACATGTTCTTCCCGTAGGCGCCCTCGTGTTTCTCCTCTAAGATCTCGCGGGTCTCGTGGACTCCCTTGCCCCAGAGGTCCGAGGCGTCCTCAAGCTCTATCTCGCCGTCCTCGACGACGGCGTAGACGGGTTCGTCCGAACTCCCCTCGAACACCATGCCGTCGAAGCCCGACCACTTGAGCCGCGCACCCGACCACCCGCCGTGGTGGCTGTCGGTGACGGTACCGGTAAGGGGTGATTTCGTACAGACCGCGATCCGCCCGCTCATCACCGTCTGGGTGCCGGTTAAGGGGCCGTTCATGAACGCGAGCAGGTTCTCGTCGCTCATCGGGTCGACGTCGGGCCCGTTGTCGAAGACGTACTTCACGCCCAGTCCGCGCGCGCCGATGTACTTCTTCGCGTCCTCGTCGTCGATACTCTCGTAGTTGACGTCGCCGGAGGAGAGGTCCACCCGTGCGACGTGGTCTTGGAATCCGCCTAAGTCTGTCATGGTAATCTACGATTGTTACGTTGGGTTCGGAACGTGTTAGGTCTTCTCACCACCGTGTAACTGAAATGGGTTATATCCTCGTAAACGAGGGTTTCGGGGTCGATAGACCCGTCACACCGCGTGTTGTGGTCGTCGAGGCGGCAGATTTACCCTTCGGGAATCCGTCCTCGATGGATATGCGATACGATAGCAATCATCGGTACACCGAGCGACAGACCCGCTCCGCGATGGCAGTTCCGGCCGTCAAACCAACCGATCTTCACCGAGGACCGGTGAGTCGATGGGTGTAACCGAAATCGCTGCCGACGCACGACGACCCGAGTACACCGGTGAGAACCGCTGTCTCCCGTGTACCGTCCTCAACGTCCTGCTCGCGACCGCGATCGCCGTCCCGGTCGGCATCGTTTCGCTTCCGGCCGGTCTCGCGCTGTTTCTCGCCTGCCTGCTCGCCGTCTACCTCCGTGGCTATCTCGTCCCGGGGACACCCGAACTCACGAAACGATATCTCCCACCTTCGGTTCTCCGACTGTTCGGCAAGGAGGTCCCACGAGGGACCTTGAGCGACCTCGACGAGGGACTCTGGGATGGTCTCGAGGACGCCGGCGTCGTCGATCGCGCCGGGTCGTCCATCGGCCTCTCCGACGCGTTCCGGGAGCACTGGTACGCGCGGATCCACACCGATCGGGAACGCGACCTCGGCGAGGCGGACGTCGCCCGAATGTTGGACGCTGAGACCGTCGCACAGCGTGGCGATCGGGCCTTTTCGATCGACGGCAACCAGCTCGTTCGGTGGGACTCTCGGGCCGCGTTTCTCGCGGACGTCGCGGCAGCGACGGTGTTCGAGGACGGATTCGAGGACTGGTCCGACCTCGACCGGTCGACGCGACGGGACCTCCTCACCCGCCTGCGACTGCTGCTCGATCGGTGCCCCGACTGTGGTGGCCCCGTCGATCGGGGCGGTGAACACCTCGATCCGTGCTGTCAGAAGTCCTATACCGTGATCTGGTCCGAGTGTGCGGACTGTGACTCGCTGCTCGCGGAGCGTTCGATGACCGCCACCAGGACCGACGGCGAACTCCTCGCCCTCGTCGACGCCGAACCCCCGGCGTGATCGGCGTCCCCGCGCCTTCCCCCTCCGAGGCGTGCTTGATCCATGTGGTATGTCTTCACGAAACTGCCGGTCCCTGGTATCAGCCTGCATGGCAGTTAAGTACGTGTATCACTATCGTCCGTGTATGTCAAGTAGCCTTCCGAACATCAAGGTCGGACGCGACGCCGAGGCGGACATGGACCCTGAGGACCTCCCCGTCCACGAGATCGAGTACTTGAACTACCAGGCGATCCCCGAACAGGGCTGGGATATCGACGACGAGGACCTCTTCGAGAAGGCCGCCGAGGCGGATCTCGACGAGAAGGACCACGGCACCTTCGAGATCCGCGGGACACGCTACATCCTCGACGGTGCGGAGGACGAGGGCAAGAAGTGGCCTTTCGAGTGTCGTGCGGCCTCGTGTGCGTACTGTACGATGATCGTCGTCGAAGGGGAGGTGAAGATGGACATGGACCTGATCCTCACTGACGAGGAGGTGGAGGATCGGAACATCTACCTGAGCTGTCAGTCGATCCCGAAGAGCGACGAGGTCAAGATCGTCTACAACGCGATGCACCAGGACTACCTTCAGGAGAACATCGTCGGCGTCCGCGAGGTCTGAGCCTAACTCGCCTCGTCGATCGCTTCCTTGAGGCGGTCTTCGGGCGAGGCGCTCACCACCAACTGTTCCTCGCCGTATTTTTCGACCTCCGAGAGGTCCATCTCGATGTCGTCGGTATCGGCGAGCGCCTCGACGACTGCCGCGAGCAACAGCGTCTGTGCGTCCAGACGGCTCTCGATCGCGTTCAGTTTGGAGAAGGTCCGTTCGGCGAAGCTGGTCAGCGAGTTCGAGAACTCAGCGAGGTTCGCCTCGTTCCCTTTGACCCGCCGCTCGGCCAGACTGATCCGCGCGAAGTTGTCGAGGTCCTCCAGTTCGCCTTCGAGCTCCTCGATCTCCTCGGCGAGCGCCCGTGTGCGCCGCTCGATCAGTTCCTCGATCTGGTAGTCGACCGTCGTTCCGTCCTCGTTGTTCGTCTCCGCCGTGACACTGTCACCCGTAGACATATGCACACAATCAGCATGATTTGCCATATACTTTTGGCCCGACGGGTCGGTCAGTCCTGTGCAGGGGCGTCCTGGCGCTCGGTCGCCTGCAGGATGAACGTCCGTTCGGGGGGCGGGGCGATCCGGAGTTCGATCTTCCGGATGAGTCGGTAGTACTTGCGATTTCCCCGTCGGTAGTGTTCGACGATTCCGCTCTCCTCGAGCGTCGAGAGGTGGTGGGCTGCCGTCTTCCCGTCCATCCCGACGGCCTCCGTGAGTTCGGAGACGTATCGTGGCCCGTGGGAGAGTTCGCGGATGATCCTCAACCGCGGCGTGCTCCCCAGCACGTCGATCAGTGACACGCCTCCTCGTTTGTGAGGTTTCATCATAGTCGTTGCTACTTCCCGTTCCCCCCTCGAGCGCCCGGAGTTAAGTGGGTAGAACGGTAGCTATCCACATGGCCAACGACATCGAGTTTCCGGACAAGAGCGATCACGGCCGAAAGACGATCACGAGCGGGTTTTTCGAGCGCGAGATCCGCCTCTCGGGCGACGAGACCGCGGCGTTTCTCCACAACCTCGCCGACGCCATCGAGAGCGACACCTCGATTACGGTGTCGGGCAGCGACTGGGAGATCCCCTTCGAGTACCGCGAACCCATCGAGGTGGAAGTCGAGTTCTCGAAGAAGCGCGAGGGCGAACTCGAGATCGAAGTCGAGTTCGCCGAGGCCCACGGAAGCGAGGGGAGCGGCCTCAGCGTCGAGTAGTGTACTACTTCGGACTGTACCACTGGCGTAGCCGGCTCTGGAGGCTCGTGGTTGGCGTCGGCGCGCTCCTCGCCGTCGGCGTGGTACGGCGAACAACGTCCTCCGGACCGGTTCGCGCACTCACCGCCGTACTGGTGCTCCCACTCCTCACCCGCGCGGGCCGGGCGGGGGCCAAACTGCTGCGCCCGCCGCCGTGGGCACTCGAACGCTATAAATACGACGCGCTGGCGGCCGAACTCCCCCTCGAGGGAGCGAGCAGGGTTCTCGACGTCGGCTGCGGGACCGGCCGGTCGCTCGTCGGACTCGCGCCCCACCTTCCCGAGAACGCTTCGGTCGTCGGCCTCGACGTCTTCGACAGTCGAGTCATCCTCGGTAACGCTCCGCTACTGGCGCGACGGAACGCCAGAGAGGCCGGTATCGACGTGACTCCCATCAGGGGTGACGCCGCGCGCCTGCCGCTGGCGACGGGATCACAGGAGGTCGTCACCGCCTGCCGCGTCCTGCATGATTTACCTGCAGAGGACCACGGGTGCGCACTGAGCGAGATCCGCCGGGTCTGTGCGTCGGACGGTGTTTTCGGGGTCCTTGAACTGCCGATCACACCCGACGGAGTCGATTCGGATTCCGAGACGTACTGGTGCGAACGGGTCGACGAGGCGGGCTTTACGGTAGAAACGGTAAGACGAGTCGAGCGGAGGCGGGGCGGCGAGCCGTACATCGTCATCGTAGGGAGATCCGCCGACTGAGATGGTGTGATCCGGCGAACTCCCGGAACGGTAGATCTATGAAATGATGAGCTATACTTATTTTACTGTATAGAGGACCCGGTGTATGCTAGATGGTGGTACGATTTTCGCGTTCATCCCAGTCGCGATTGCTCTCGTCATATCCCCAGGCCCGGATAGTATATACACGCTGACTCGAAGCGTTAGTGATGGCCGATGTGCCGGCGTGATGGCTGCGCTGGGGTCGTCAACTGGGAGCATTGTCCATACAACGGGAGCCGTATTGGGCCTCTCGGCCATTTTTCGAACATCGGCGTTGGCGTTCACCATCGTCAAGGTAATCGGTGCTGCATACCTCCTGTATCTCGGCATTCAGATGTTCCGTACGCCGGATGAGTTCGAAATTTCACCTGAGAGTGCTAGCTATACGCCGATGGAGTCGTTTCGAAGTGCGCTCCTGATCAACGTATTAAACCCAAAAGTAGCGGTGTTCTTCCTTGCTTTTCTTCCTCCATTCGTCCAGTCGGACGGTAATGTCTCGCTCCAAATATTCGCCCTCGGCGCCTTGTTCGCTACGCTCGGGTTCGTCTACCAGGGTTTGATTGCAGTGTTCTCTGCACGCGCGCGGCGAGCGATTTCCGAACGCGAACTCGTCCGAACACTCCTCCGGATGGCAAGCGGAAGCGTTCTCATCGGATTCGGTGTAAGACTCGCCCTTGAGGAACGAACCTCCTGAGAGGGGATGCGGACGATTCTTTCGAACGATTGCGCACAGGTGATCTGAAGACGAGTGGTCCTTTCCTCCAACGGTCGTGATCGTGCTGTCGGCTTCCTCCGGTCATCACGCAGAACACACGGGAATTCGATTCCCTGCCGAACGTTTCCGTCGAGACGTACTAACTGCAAGCGAGCGGTTCACTGATCTTCGCCTCGAAAAAAGCCGTGATCGCGGTGTCGTTTACTCCTCCATCGAGAAGACGAGCAGCCTGTCGTCGCGCTTGCCCCGTCGGAGCCAGCCGCTGCCGCCGACCTGGATCGCGACGTACTG
Organism: Halalkalicoccus subterraneus; assembly: GCF_003697815.1. Lineage (NCBI taxonomy): Archaea > Methanobacteriati > Methanobacteriota > Halobacteria > Halobacteriales > Halalkalicoccaceae > Halalkalicoccus > Halalkalicoccus subterraneus. Next base: position 28,738 of record NZ_RDQG01000022.1, read on the forward strand.
CTTTTCGGTGCCCGGATCGTACCAGCTGATCGGGTCGCCCGAGATCGGGGTCTCGCCGGCGTCGTACTCCCAGAGGCGCTCGCCGGACTCGCCGTCGTAGCCGACCATCTCGCCGTTCTGGTTGCCCGCGAACATCAGGCCGGTCTTGGTCGACATCGTGCCGCCCCAGAGGTAGACGTCGCTGTCGATCCAGTCCTGCCAGACGATCTCGCCCGTCAGCGGTTTCACCGCCGAGATCACGCCGATGTGGCCGTTGTAGCCGTCCGGGTGTGACTCGATCTCGTCCTCGAGGATGCCGCCCCAGTACTTCTTTCCGGCCTCGAACTCCTCGAAGCGCCACCACGCTTCTTGGGGCGAGTTGTGGAGCTTGTGATAGGAGATTCCCAGTTCGGGGTTGTAGGTGCCGGGCTGCCAGTCGTTGCCGCCCATCCCGCCGGGCATGAACGGCATCCGGCGTCCCTCGTCGATGTGCGGGATCATCCGGAACATGTTGAGCTGCTGGCACAGCGGCTCGCTCCGGACGAGCAGCTCGCCGGTCTCGGCGTCCGTCGTGTAGAGCCAGCCGGTCTTCCCCACCGAAACGGTGACGTCGCGTTCCTTTCCTCGTACTTCGACGTCCCGAATGACGATGCGGGGCATCGCCGAGTCGTAGTCCCAGACGTCGTGGGCCGATTCCTGGTGGAACCACTCGTGCTCGCCCGTTTCGAGGTCGAGACAGAGCGTCCCGATGCTGTTGCGGTTGGGGCCCGGCCGGACCGAGCCGTCGAAGTCCGGTCCGGGGTTGCCCATCGGCAAGTAGAGCTTGCCGCGTTCCTCGTCGACGGTCGCACCCATCCAGTTGGTGGTGGCCGACTGGTTGATGCTGTCGCCGACCCACTCGGTCTCGGGCGAGAGCAGCGTCGACCACTTCTCGTCGCCGGTCCCGGTGTCGATGGCAGTGTGGAAGCCACGTACCCCGTACTCGCCGCCGGCGCTGCCCGTAAAGAGGGTGCCCTCGTAGACCTGTGGGGCCCACGTCGCCGAATATCCGCGTTCGTGGTCGGCGGTGCTGTGATACCACTGCTCCTCGCCGGAGTAGCGATCCAGCGCGACGACGCCCGAGTCGAGGGTGGTCATGAAGACCTTGTCCTCGTAGACGGCGGGCCCGCGGTTGTTGTCGTCACAACACAGTACCACGTCGTTTGGCACCGCGTAGGTGTAACTCCAGAGGACGTCGCCCTCGCGCGGGTCGATCGCCTTGATGTGGTTGGGCCCGTTCGACTGGTACATGATCGGCGGATCGCCCGGCACGATCAGGGGAGTGCCCTCCATGCTCGAACCCGATCCGACCGACAGCTCGTATTCGAGTTCGAGCTCCCCGACGTTCTCGGGAGTGATGATCTCACACGTCGTGTAACGGTGCTGTTCGTAGTTCCCGCCGTAGACGAGCCACGCTTCGGGGTTCTCCCCGCTCCCGCTGAGCATCTCCTGCGTGACGTCCTTTTCGGGAATGCGGTCGATATCGTGTTGATGTGTGACGGATTTCTCCGGTGCACCAAGCACCCGATAGCCGTTGTCCGTCTCCCGTACGACTGTATCCTGTGCGGCCTTGACGGCCCTGTCTTCGTCTATTGACATTGGTATGTGTTGTGTTATCGCAGTGTACTCGGTTTTCGCATCTCCTCAGTGATCCAGAACATGTCCTTGACGATCTCCTCCTGGTTGGTGATCATGATCGCGGTGCTCGCCGAGAGCGCCGCGGCCAGTTGGGAGTCGCTCAATGACCCGCCCTCGGCGATCTCGTGGGCGGCCGTCGCCATGACGTACAGGCCACCGAGCATCGCTTTGACGTCCCAGTAGCCGTCGTCGAGGATCTCGTCGGTGATGAGGAACTTCTTCTGCCAGAGATGGATGTCGAGGTTCTTGACCCAGAGCAGCGACCCGCCCATCGCGCGCTGCTGAAGCGGCGGGACGTCCTCGACGTTGAACTCCACCTCGTCGGGGATGTCCTTCGTGGGCGTCCACCGCGCGAGGCGATCGTTGTTGTTGACGACGTTCATCACCAGAACGGTCTGTTCGCGCTCGTCGAACCCGCACTCCTCGAGCGCGGCGGCGAGCGGCTCGGCCTGGATCAGCTCGTTGGCCGTTCCCTCGATGTGTTCGGGCGTAAAGCGCGGGAGGTTCGCCTCGACGCTGTCGAAAAAGCCCGTCTCGACCAGGTGATCGTAGATCGCCCAGCCGGGCTCGACGAGTTCGCGGTACAGCGCCTCCGGTTCGGTCTCCCCCCCGGGAATCCCCGCCTCGCGGACCTCCGAGAGGCGGTTGATCTGTGTCGACAGCTCCGCGAGCGCGTGCTCGAGGAGCTCGTTGTCGAGTTTACCCGTGAGGTCGTCCCGGATCGCCTCGCCCATCGAAGCGAACTCCGGGTCGGCGGTTACATCGATCGTCCCGCGTAGTTCCTCTATCGTCAACTCCTCGTTCGATTCGCGACTGATTCCAAGATTCCTCGCTAACGCCTCTTGGTCCGCGACCGATACTTGAGGCCTGTTTACGTTTGCCATGGACCATCCGAGCCTTAGCAGGGATCCTTCATAGTTCTTGGTGTACATTCTTCGTGAACATCACTATTAAATAATTTTTAGATATATCTGGAACGATTATGGGAATAGACGTCTATCGAGTAGTTCCTGCTGCCGTCGGCGTCTCGAAGGACCGGAGAACGTATCGTCTGGCGGATAGTTCGGTTCCGGGGTGGACTTCGGGGACCGAACCCGTGTGTTCATATAGCCGACGACAATATCGTGGTATGAACTCACAGTACACCCATGGACGAAACGACGCTGGTCGTCAAGCCGATGGAGAAGCGCGCCGTTGGCGAACGTTTGGCGATGATAGCGAGTCCGACCCTCGAAGAGCTCGGTCTCGACCGGGGCGATTACGTCGCCATCGAGGGTTATGATGGGGGTCGGGCGGTCGCGAAAGTCCGTCCGAGTTTCAACGACACGCCCCCGGGGGCGATCCGCCTCGACGAGGACCTTCGTGGCGCGCTCGGCGTTTCGACCGACGACTCGGTGGTCGTCGAGGGGGCCACGGTTCGGCCGGCGGATCGGGTGACCGTCGCGCTGCCCGAGGACCTCCCGCTCGAAAAACACCCCCACGTTCGGATCCGGGCCGCGCTGGTCGATCGTGTCGTCACGAGCGGGCAGACGGTCGTCGCCGCCGTCGAGGGGCCGGCCGCGAGCGAAGCCGAGTCCGTCCCCGTGCGGCTGGTCGCGACCGACCCCGCCGGATCCGTGCTCGTCGAGGATTGGACTCGGGTAACGGTCTCGGATACGTCCGCGAGCGACCTGTCGGTGGGTGGATCCGCCGGCCGTGATCCCGATGCGATCACCTACGACGACGTGGGCGGGCTCGAACGCGAGGTGACGCAGCTCCGGGAGATGACCGAACTCCCGCTTCGTCATCCCGACCTGTTCGACGCGCTCGGGATCGACCCGCCGCGGGGAGTACTCCTCCATGGCCCGCCCGGAACGGGAAAGACCCTGCTCGGGCGGGCTATCGCGACCGAGACCGAGGGCTACGTCCGGATCCTCTCGGCCTCGGAGCTGCTCGCGAGCCCCGCCGGCGAGACCGAGGGCCACCTTCGGGAGGTCTTTGAGGAGGCAGAGGAGAACGCCCCCGCGATCCTCTTCGTCGACGAGCTCGACGCGATCGCCCCGAACCGCGAACGTGGCGAGGCCGACCGCCGCGGGGCCGCCCGACTGGCCTCGCTGCTCGACGGTCTCAGTGCCACGGAGCGCGTCGTCGTGATCGGGACGACCAACCGACTCGCGGACGTCGACCCCGCCCTGCGGCGACCGGGCCGCTTCGACCGCGAGATCGAGATCGGCGTCCCCGACCGGGCGGGTCGCGAGGAGATCTTCGGGATCCACACCCGCGGGGTGGCCCTGGCCGAGGACGTCGATATCGGGGCGTACGCCGAGAGCACCCACGGCTTCGTCGGCGGCGACATCGAGAACCTGATCCGCGAGAGCGCGATGGCCGCGCTGCGGCGGGTCCGTCCCGACGTGGACCTCGATTCGGCCACGCTCGACCCTGCCGTGCTCGATTCGTTACGGATCAGGGACGACGACCTCAGGCGGGCGCTTCGGGGTATCGAGCCCTCGGCGCTGCGGGAGGTGTTCGTCGAACTGCCGGACGTGAGCTGGGACGACGTCGGCGGGCTGGAGGGGACGAAAGCCCGTCTTCAGGAGACCGTTCAGTGGCCGCTGGCCTATCCCGAGGCCTTCGAGCGGGTTCGACTCAGTCCCGCGACGGGTGTGTTGCTCTACGGGCCGCCCGGCACCGGTAAGACCCTGCTCGCGAAGGCCGTCGCCAACGAGGCCGACTCGAACTTCATCTCGATCAAGGGTCCCGAGCTGCTCGATAAGTACGTCGGCGAGAGCGAGCGCGGGGTCAGGGAGATCTTCGCAAAGGCAAGGGAAAACGCGCCCACGGTGGTGTTTTTCGACGAGCTCGACGCGCTGGCCGCCGAGCGTGGCGGCGGGCCCGGCGGCTCGAACGTCGGCGAGCGCGTGGTTTCTCAGCTTTTGACCGAACTGGACGGGTTGGAGGAACTGGAGAACGTGGTCGTGATCGCGACCACCAATCGTCCTGACCTGATCGACGACGCCCTGCTCAGGTCGGGGCGGCTCGACCGCCATATCCACGTTTCGGCCCCCGACGAGGAGGCGAGGCGGGAGATCTTCGCGGTTCACACGCGCGGGAAACCGCTCGCCGACGACGTGGATCTCGACTGGCTCGCCGCCGAGACCGAGGGCTACGTCGGCGCGGACGTCGAGGCGGTCTGTCGGGAGGCCGCGACGGCCGCGGTTCGCGGATACGTGAACGACGGCGGATCCGTCGAAGGGATCTTCCTGACCTGCGCGGGCTTCGAGCACGCCCTCTCGGCGGTCGATCCGAGCGCGACCGACGGTCCCGGTCGGTTCGCCGACCGGTTCGAATAGGCGATCGCGGCGAACCGTTTAGTGTCGAGCCACAGTATCACACACCATGCGAAGCGCCACGGGTCCCCTGCTGTCGATCGACCTCGACGAGCAAACCGCCGAGACGGAGTCGATCGATGACGTTCTCGACGCCTTCGTCGGCGGACGGGGCGTCGGGACGAAACTCGCCTACGACAGAGTACCGTTCGACGCCGATCCTCTCGGGTCCGAGAACCGTCTCACGTTCGCGGCCGGGCCGCTCCAGACCGCACGGACGAGCTTCACGGGACGGATGAACTGCACCGGTCTCTCGCCGCTTACCGATGGGATACTCTCCTCGAACGCGGGTGGTTTCCTCTCGCGGAACGCCGTCGCGACGGGCTACAGCGCCGTCGAGATCGCGGGGGAAAGCGACGAGCTCCTGATCGTTCACGTCTCCGATACCGGCGTCGGGTTCGAACCCGTCCCCGAACTCGCGGGCGCGGCCGTCTCGGCGGTGAGCGAACACGTCGTTGGACGGGGCCTCGACGCCTCACACGTCGCCTGCATCGGTCCCGCCGGCGAGAATTTAGTGAGGTTCGCCTCGATCATGACCAGCGAAAGTCGGACCTTCGGCCGCGGCGGGCTCGGCGCGGTGCTGGGATCGAAGAACGTGAAAGCGATCACCTTCTCGGGCGACTCGGCACCCGAAACCGAGTTCCCCGCGGTCGCAAGCGATATCCACCGCGATGCCGCCGAGAGCGACCACGTGATGAAGCGCCAGGGTACCGCGAGCCTGACCGAATTCGCGAGCCAGGTCGGGGCACTGCCCACGCACTACTACTCGGAACTGGAGTTCGAGGGAAGCGACGGAATCTCCGGCGACCGGGTCGAGGAGAAGAAGTTCAGGAAGGGGACCTGCTCTGCGTGTGCCTTCGCCTGCAAACTCCCGACGCGCGACGAGGCAAGTGGGTTAGAAACCGAAGGACCGGAGTTCGAGACGGTGATGGCCTTCGGCTCGAACTGCGGGATCGATGAGATCACCTCGGTGATGAAATCGAACGACCTGTGCGACGAACTCGGCATGGACACCATCTCGTGTGGCGCGACGGTCGCGGCGTACCTCGAAAGCGAGGACGCCTTCGGCGACGCCGAACTGGTCCACGCCCTCGTCGAGAAAATCGCCCGCAGGGAAGGCATGGGCGACGTTCTCGCCGAGGGGATCGACCGAATCCACGACGAGCTGGGCGTCGAGAACTGGAGTTCGAAGGGGATGCCCTTCGCCGCCCACGACGGCCGGGCCCTCAACGGGCAAGGGCTGGCCTTCGCCACGTCGAACCGGGGTGCCGACCATCTCTACGGGGGGCTCTACACCTACGAATACCCGCTGGTCGAGAAGAGCGAGGCGCTCGACCCCGAGGGGATGGCGGGCAAACCCGAGAAATTGGTCGCATCCGAGAACCACAACGCGCTGCTTGACAGTGCCATCTGCTGTAAGTTCTCGCGGACCGTCCTGACCGACAAGCGCCTCGCGACCCTGCTCGACGCCGAGTACGAACGGCTGCTGGAAACGGGCGCGCGCATCGTCGCCCTCGAACGACGGTTCAACAACGAACGCGGGTTCGACCGGAGCGACGACGACCTCCCCTACGAGCTTCCGGGATTCGAGGACGCACTCGACGAGTACTATCGGCTTCGCGACTGGAACCCGGACGGTACCGTCCCGTAGCCCCTATCGAGAGGTGTTCGCCTCCGCCGTCCGCGAGTCGCCCCAGGCCGGCTTTCCCCGCGGCGGGGCGAGGATTCCGACGCCGACGGCGGGCTCCTCGCCCCTGTTCTCCGCACCGTGGTGCTCGTGGCTCGAAAAGCGATAGGAGTCTCCCGGCTCCAAGAGCACCTCCTCGCCCTCGACGACGGCCACCAGCCGTCCGCTGATCATATAGCCGATCTGTTCGTTGTCGTGGCGGTGGGCCGGGAGCGTCGCACCGGGTTCGACGCGCCAGTACTTCATCCCCGCGCGCTCGCCCGTCGCGAGGTCACCCAAAAACACGCCCTCGGCGACCTCCTCCGTGCCCGCTCCCTCGGTACTGATGCGTTCCATGATACGAGTTCTCCTGAGTCGTGGGCCGAGTTCCTAATAAACATTCTGGAGGAATTTTTAAGTGCGAAACCCACCATCGGTCTAGAGACATGGCAACTGGTGACAGGGTACGGCTGTTCCACCTCCCGTTTTCGTTCATGCTGCCCCAGCGGGTGGCCCACGAGCGGGGGTACTTCGAGGAGGCGGGGCTAGCGGTAGAGCTGATCGAGCGCGACCGGGAGTCGGTCGACGTGAAATACATCCCGAGCGAGTCGAGCCTGACGGAGGATCACGGGATCGACCTCTACCCGATCTGCAAGTGGGAATCGATCAAACGCACCTGGGAGATGGGTGACGGACGGATCGTCGCGAAGGGCACGTTTGCCGACCTCCCCTACACCGTCTTCGTCCGGCCCGATTCCGACGTCACGGGGCCGAAGGACCTGGCGGGCGTCCCGGTTGCGGTCAACCGCCGAACCGGTCAGGAGTACACCGCGATGAGGGCCTTAGAGGAGCACATGGCACCCGAGGACGTGATCCTGAAGGGCTTCGGGATGCCGACCGAGCGCCTGCGCGCGCTCCGGGACGGCGAGGTCGAGGCCGCGATCCTACTCGACCCCCAGAGTACGCTTGCGGAACACATGGGTTTTCGGGAAGTCCTCTCGTTCGACAACCACATGGGGATCGTCGGCGGCGAGGGTATCGATAGCGAGGTCCTCGACGCCTTCATGGCCGCCTACGACCGGGCGGCCATGGAGATCAACGCGAACCCCGAGGTGTTCAGGGAAGACTACCTCGACATGCTCGAGAAGGACTCGCGGGTCGCACCGGGTCTCTTCGAGGACATCGACATGGGCGCGGTGCGCGCGGACCTCTCGGTGCCGCGCTACGAGGTGCCCGAACCTGCCGACCGGGCGGAGCTGGACGAACACTTGGAGTGGATGAAGGAGCGGGAACTGGTCGAGGAGAGCGCCGACATCGACCGGATCGTCGCCAATTAACATGGACGTCGAAACCCAACAGGCGGCGCTCGACGCCCTCCACGACGATCCGGGCGACTTGCCGGTGTTCCGGGCGCGCTTCGAGCACAACGGCAGCCCGCGGTACATGCTCTATACGATCAAGAAGTTCGGCTTCGACCACGACCACGGCTTCCACCTCGACGTGCAACTGGTCTCGGACGAGTTGGAGGGCGGCGTCGAAACCGTCGAGGCGAAACTCCAAGATGGCGACGCCGACCTGATCGACATCGACTACATCTCGACTGCGCGCGAGCGCGCGGAGGGCGCGCCCATCGTCGCTTTCCACCCTTACGGCCGCACGGTCGGTGGGCTCGTCGTTCCCGAGGACAGCCCGATAGAAGGGTTGGAAGACCTGCGCGGAAAGCGCCTCGGGGTCGTCCGCCGGCTCGACAAGAACTGGATCCTCACGCGGGCGGCTTGTCGGGAGTTCCATGACTTTGACCCCGACGAGGAGGCGACGCCCGTCGAGGCGGGCTCGAAGGTCGGGCTCACCGAGATGCTTCAGGAGGGGGAAGTCGATGGGATCTTTCAATTCTGGCCGATCGTCCCCGAGATAACGGAGACGGGTCCCTATCGCGAGGCGTTTCCCGTTTCGGACCTCGTTCAGCGCCTCTCGGGCACCGAGAACAAGCTCCCCATCTCGACGTTCCTCACGAGCGAGGAGTACTTCGAGGGGAACCCGCAGGCGATCCGGGGGTTCAAACGCGCCTACGGCGAGGCGGTCGACCAGCTGAGAAGCGACGACGAGCTCTGGGAGACCATCGGCGACGAACTGATGTACGAGAACGACCCCGCGGTGATCCGTGCCGTGCGGGACGGCTGGCGCGACATGGTCGTCGCCGACTGGGACGAGGAAACAGTGGAAGGAATGGGCCGACTGTTCGATCATCTCCTGGAAGTGGCGGGCGAGGAGGCCATCGGCGTCGACCACCTTCCGGAGGGATTGTTCCGGCTGGAGGCCCCCGAATGAGTTCCATTAGTTTCCAGCTCAACTGGGAGCCGAACGGTTTCCAGGCGCCCTATTTCCTCGCCCGGGAGCAGGGGTTCTACGAGGAGGAAGGGCTGGAGGTGGAGTTCGTCGAGGGCCACGGCTCGCCCTTCGCCGCCGAGGAGGCCGCCCGCGGCCGGGCCGATTTCGCGCTCGCGGGCGCGAGCGCGGTGCTCTCGGTGCAGAGCCAGGGCCACGAGCCGCTGGCGGTCGCCGCCGTCACCCAGAAGACGCCCGCAGCAGTCTACACGCTTCGGGACGTCTTCGGCGAACCCTTGGAGGACCCGAAACAGCTCGCGGGCCGGACCGTCGCGCCCTCGGCGACCAAAACACGAATCCTCGCCGCCCAGCTCCTCGAAGACGCGGGAATACGGGACGAAGTCAACCTCCTCGATGTGGATCCCCACACCCACCACCGCGTCGAACACCAGCTGCTCGACGGGTCGGTCGACGCCGCCGTCGGCGTCGTCACCAATGGTGTGGAACTCGAACGCGAACACGACCGAAAAGCCGACGAGCTACCCATCGGCGATTACCTCCCGATCTACGGGATGACGCTCGTGACGAACCCGGAGTTCGCCGAGTCGAACCCGGAGGTAGTCGAAGGATTCCTGCGCGCGACCGCCCGCGGATGGGCGGAGGCGACCGCCGACCCTGAGGCGGCGATCGACGCACTGGTCGCGCGAAACGCCACACTCGAACGCGACCGGGAGATCGAGCGGATCAAGTTCGAGACCGCCGCCGAGGACCTGCAGTTCACCGAGCACGTCCGCAGGGCGGGCTGGGGCAACCACGACGCCGCGCGGTGGGACCGCCTGGGTGAGACGCTCGCCGAGACGGATCTGCTGGAAGGGGCGGCCGATCCCGATGCAGTGTGGACGAACGAGTACCTCGACAGCGAGGCCCCGTCGATCGCCGAGTACGCAGACCGGATCGGTCGGTAGCGCCCGTCGAGTCGCGTCGGTTCTCCCGAGGACCCCCACTTATGCCCCGCCGCCGCGTCGGTGCCGAGCATGCCGTTCGGTCTCCCGACGGAGCTGATCGCGCTCATCGCCTTTCTCGCCGGCGTCGTGCTGGTGATCGCGAGCGTCGAGACGTTCATCGAGGCGGTCGCTGAGAGCGCTCTCTCGATCGGTCTCTCGGGGTTCTTTCTCACGGTCGTCCTCGCCGGAACCGATCTCGAGAACGCGATCCTCGGACTGGCGGCCGTCGCGGACGGACTCCCCGACCTCGCGATGGGCACCGTCTTCGGGGAGGCGCTGTTCGTGCTGGGTGCGGCCGTCGGGCTCGCGGGCGTGCTCACCCCCTTCGAGACCTCGGTGCCGCGGTCGTACCTCCTGCTCACCCTGCTCGCCCCGTCGCTCCTGTTCGCGCTCGCGCTCGACGGGACGCTCTCGCGGCTCGACGGGGCGATCCTCACGGGCTCGTTTCTCCCGCTTTTGGGGATCGTCTACGCCCTCGAACGCAATCGAGGGACGCGATACCTCTCGGCCGAGGAGGTCGAGGAGGTCCTCGAAGAGGAATCGAAAGAGGTGGACGACGAGGACGACCCCATAGAAGGCGACTCGCTTCGAGAGCGCTACGAGGGATGGTATCAGGTCGGGATCGCGCTCGTCGCCACCCTCGGCATGACCGTCGGCTCGGAGCTCGCGGTGACGGGCGCGCGCGACCTGCTGTCGGTGTTGGGGATCTCCGGACTGGTCTTCGGCGCGACGGTCATGAGCTTCGTCGCCTCGCTGGAGGAACTGTTCCTGACCGTCGAGCCCGCCCGGCAGGGTCGTCCGCATCTGGGGGTGGGAAACGTCGTCGGAAGCGTCCTGTTCTTCGTGACCGCGAACGCCGGCGTCCTCGCGCTCGTCGGCCCGATAGACACGAGCGGGACGGTCCTCACCGTCCACTGGCCCTTCTTCCTCGTGGCGCTCCTCTCGGTCGGGTTCGTTTTCCTTCGGGGTCGGGTCGGTCGTCCGGAGGGGTTCGCCCTGTTGGGGCTGTACGCGGCCTACTGGGGCGCGAACTACCTGCTGTGAGTCACTCGCCGATGGGTACCCCGCCGAAGACGCTCAGCGCGATGACCCAGTAGGCGACGTACAGCCCGAGGAGTAACACGCCGTGCCAGCGTTTCACCTCGCCGCGGTACATGAAGTACGCCGACAGCGCGGTCACGATGACGATCGCCGGGAGGTGGAAGGTCAGGACCGACGGCGCGATGGTGACCGTGCTGACCAGTGTGAGCACGCCGATGTTGCCCGTCATCGAGAAGAGCACGCTCCCGATGACGTTGCCGACGCCGATCTCCGGCAGGCCACGGCGAACCGGCTCGATCGTCAGCATGACGTCCTCGAAGGTGAGGATCAGCGTCAGGATCGTGGCACCGAAGACGGTCTCCTCGATGCCGAATCCCTCGATGACGACCTCCGAGCCCCCCTCCAACAGTATCGCCGCGAAGACGACCCCCACGAGCGCGAAGACGGAGAGACCGATCCAGATCCAGCCGGATCGATTTCCGACCAGCCGGTCCTCGGGGATCTCGGAAAGCGGTTCGGGAAACGCCGCGCCGCCGTCGGGACGGACCTCCGTGCCGCCGTCCGGCTCGATCGCCGCCCCGAGTTCGGTGCTTCGGAAGACCGGTACGTCGCGCCCGCGCTCGCGGACGATGAAGTAGGTGAAGCTCAGGACGAAAAATCCGAGCAACACGAGGCCGGGCACGAGCGTCAGCGTCCCCAGCATGACGAAGGGGATCAAAAGCACTGGCGCCAGTGCGAACAGAACGATGTAGTCGTTCGGCAGGTCGACCGGGAACGGCCGGACGATCGCCGCGATCGCGAGCGTGAGGCCGATGATCGCCAGCCCGGTCCCGAGCGCGGTGCCGAGGGCGGCCCCTTCGAGTCCGCCCGAGGCGAGCACGAGTCCGAGGATCGTGTCGTCGAACTCGAAGCCGGTGAAGACGATCGCGAGTGCGAACAGTGACATCTTCATCCCGATCGCCGCGCGGGCGAGATAGCTGATCAGCTTCTCGACACAAACCGTCAGTAGCACTACCCCAAAGGCCAGAACGAGCACGGCACCGAGCAGCCCTTGCCCCTCGATGAACCCCTCGATCGCGCCCTCAATCCCACCCTCCTCACCCTCTTCGCCTTCCTCTTGGGCCGCCACGGGGACGGCGATCACCGAGGTCGCGAGCAGTACGACGAGCACCAACGTGACGAACCGTCGAGGTGACATCGAACTCGGATATGGTTGTAGTTATCATATAACCCACGCATCGTGTACGAATGTTCATGGGAAATCTGTATACGGTACCGGCGATGTCTGAGCAGACGGATCCGCCCGAACCGGACCCGTCGCGGCGGCGGTCTATTTGTGGGTTCGGCGTCGATAGCGGGTATGAACGCTGTCGATCACATCAACGTCGACGTGAACGATCTGGCGAACTGCTACGAGTTCTACCGCGAAACCCTTGATTTGGAACTGCTGCGCCCGCCCGAGGACTTCCAGGGGGATCACGCCATGTTCCGGGTCGGCAGTACGGTGGTAACGCTCGCCGAGACGGGCCGTGCCGACGCGTGGGGCGAGGTCGGTCTCGACCATCCGTTGGACAAGGCGCACATCGCCTTCGACGCGTCCCGCGAGGAGTACGACGCGCTTTCGAAGGAACTCGATGGGCAGTTCCCCAAACAGGGCCCCTACGACTGGGGGGAGTTCGAGGGGTTTTACTTCCTCGACCCGGACGGCAATCTGCTCGAGGTCATCACCTACGACCCGCCTGCGGGCGAGCGCGAACGACCACTGTTGACCCACGACGACGTCGAGTGAGCTACAGCGACTCGGTGACCTGCTCGCCGCTGACGACCTCCGGGATGATCACCTCGTCGGCGCCGGCCCGCCGGGCTAGCGGTTCGTACATCGCGTCGCCGACCCGGACGACGAGGCGCACGGTCGGCGCGATCTGGCCGGCGGTGATCGCCGTCTGGATGTTCGCGTTCGAGTCGTCGACGGCGGTCACGAGCGTGCGCGCCCGCTCGATGCCCGCCTCTCGGAGCGTTTCCTCGCGCCGGGCGTCACCCTGAAGCGCCAGGACGCCCGCCCCCAGCGCCCGCTCGAACTCCGTCTCGTCGAGTTCGATCACGACCACGCCGTCGCCGTTGCCGTCGACTCGCTCGGCGATCGTCTGGCCGAACATGCCGTATCCGCAGATGATCACGTGATCCTCCAACTCGTCGATCGATCGGTTCGTTTGCATGTATCTGAGTTCCTCCTGCATCCGCCCGCCGAACGCCGCCGAAAGCGCCGTCTCGCCGACCCAAAGGCCGGTGACGACGAGTCCAACGGTCACCAGAACGGCGTATGCCTTCGTCGCGGTTTCCGGTCCGTCGGCTCCCTCGAAGTGCAACTCGACGCTCGTGAGGTCGACGAGCCAGAACGCCGCCTCGACGACGCCGACGCCGCCGAGAAGCACGAAACCGGCGACTCCGGCGACCACGACGCCCGCGAACGCCGCGAGCGGGACCACGGCCCGCCGGAGCAGCGGCCGGCTCGCGACGACGGCGATGATCGAACATGTCACAAGTTCACACTCCACACGAAGACATACAAATCTGTCCGTTCCGTCAGAGTTTGCTTCGGGCCGAATACCCCGTTTCACGGTGTCGATTTCGCCCGGCGAGAGCGCCTGAGTGGAATGGCCGTTATTTAACCTATTCTTTCGTATAGTTCATATGGGACCTCTGATTGCTGAGTGGCAGTTACGGGGTTCATACACTCTCTTCGGGAGGTCGCCCACTGATCTCATCAGTGGCTGGCTCGCAGTCGTTCGTACCAACGTCTCTTCGCGCGATCTAATCGACGCTGATCACGCGACGTCGCCCTCTGCAAGCAGACCACCCTGTTCGAGCGCCGTCCGCAGGCGCTCCCACGTTTCGGCGTCCTGTCGGCCCCAACCGTGTTCCGCGACCGCCTCACTTCCGCCGAACTCGCTGTTGGCTTCCGTAAACGTCCGGACGATCCGGTCGGGTGAACACCCTGCTCGCTCCGCGATCCCTGCGGCCGCGGCGCTCGACTCGGGGGCCGCCGCCCAGCCGGCGATCGTTCCGGTGAGAAACGCCTCGAGAGCGTCCCCGCGATCGGCGAGCGTCCCCTCGTGGACGACGAGCGTCGGCCCGTAGATCGGGAAGTGGTCGGCGACCGCGAGCGTATCGACGGTCATTCCTCGTTGCTCCAGTTGGCGGGGATCGGAAAACGATCCCGTGACGACATCGACCTCGCCTGCGAGCAGGGCGTCCTGCTCCTCGCCGGCCGTATCCACGATCCGAACCGACCCGTCGAGGGTGACCTGGTTCACGAACAGCCGTCCGAGGATCCGCGTCTCGGAACGTGCGGGCATGCCGATCCGCCGCTCGCGTAGTTGGCCGACGCCGGTCAGGGGCTCGCCGAACGTTTCGCGCACGGTGTAGAGGACGGCCATCGCGCGCTGGTAGGCGACCGCGATCGGAACCACCGGCGCGCCGCCCGCCCGCGCCCGACTCACCGTTGCCGCACCGACCAGCCCCACATCCGCCTCGCGTGCCCGGACGGCTTCGAGCGCCCGGCGGGACCCCTCGTAGTGCTCGAATCGAACGTCGGATCCCGATTCGCCGTACCGTTCGTCGCGGCGGGCGGCATAAAAGGGCAGGTGCAGCCCGTTCGGCCGCCAGTTCAACCCGAGGACGAGGCCGTCATTCGACTCGTCGGCAGCTCTACTGCTTCGTGCGACGCCCCATCCCTCGCGCGCTCGCTCCAGCAGTCCCCTCGCTCGCTGTCGATAGACCGTCCGCACCGCGGCGTCGAGATCCGTAGAGACGTCCCACGCGGTCGGCGGTCGTCCCGGGCCCTCACCGCGGACCGTGGTTCGATCGACCAGATCAGCCGATTCGAGGTGTCCGACCGCCGTCGTCAGCGCGCCGCGGCTCAGTCCGGTCCCGATTCGGAGCGTGAGCTCCGTCGCCGGCTCTTCCGTGAACTCCGTCCGGAGGTGAAGAAAGGTGAGCACGCGGGCGGGCTCCTCGCCGAGTCCGAGCGCCAGCCGGCTGATCACCGCCTCGTCGTTCCCGTCGAGCGCTCGGAACTCTCGCGTGCGCATCGGTATCAGTTATCCCTTCTCCGATAAAACGGCTCCGCCCTACTCCCCTTCCAAGGGCGTGCCCCGCCGCGCGATCGTCGTCGCCGGGAGGCCCGCGCGCTCTGCGTGTTCCTCGACGGCGTCCTCGCTTTCGGCCTCGTACTGACAGAAGGTCCCGATCACGTCGTCCTCGTCGTTGGTGAGCACCTCCGATTCGTTCCACTGGATGTCCGTTCCCTCCTCGCGCATCTCCTCGAGGACGCGCCCCGATTCCGACGCGGCGTCGTCGAGGTCGCCCTGACTGATCGGCGCGTCGAGCTCGCGATAGATCTGAAACTCTACCATACCCCACACTCTCCGTCATGGTTTGTAAGGGTTTCTCATGTTTAAACGACCGGCATGTCCCGTGGCACGCTTTATCCGTCGAGTCGACGAACCCTTATAGGTATGCTCGTACATCTCCACCAGTACAAACACGAGGAAGTCGAGTTCGACGACAACCGGACGACCGGCGAGTCCCAGACGGAGGACTCGGTGAACAAGGACAGCGAGGAGTACTTCGGCGCGAACATCGAGGACTTCGACGTCGAGACGTGGGAGACCGTCGAATACGAGGGTGATCCGATCCAGCGACGAACCCTGACGGTCGGCGGAGTCGCCGCCGTCTCCGTGCCCCAAGACGACGCCGAGGGCGACGACCCGGACCTGCCGGGGCGGACGATTCAACTCCGGATGGGCGGGGACCAGGAGTTCGTCGAGCAGGCCGTGTTCGTCGAGGCCCAGGACGAGAACCCCGAGCAGTAAGACACAGGAGACGAAGCCGCTTTAGGCCGCGGGCGGCTATCGCGTTCAATGAGCAAGCCGAGTCCCGAGGTCTACGAACAGGGGCGCGGGATGGACGCGCACAACCAGGTGATGCGCGGAATCCGCGCCGAGAAGGAGAAACACTACGATCCCCACGAGCCCACTCGGGTCTGGCTCGACGAGGACAACACGCCCGACGGAATCCGTCAGTCGCTGACGATCATCCTCAACACCGGCGGCTGTCGCTGGGCGCGCGCGGGCGGCTGTACGATGTGTGGCTACGTCGCCGAGTCGGTCGAGGGGGGGTCGGTCTCCCACGAGGCACTGATGGATCAGATCGAGGCCTGTCTCAAACACGAACGGGAAAACGCGGACGAAAAGAGCCCGTTGATCAAAATCTACACCTCCGGGAGCTTTCTCGACGAGCGGGAGGTCGGGGCGCACTCGCGAGCCGCGATCGCAGAGACGTTCGGCGACCGCGAGCGGATAGTAGTGGAAAGCCTGCCCGATTTCGTCGAGGCAGAACGGGTCGGCGATTTCACCGAGCAGGGGCTCGCGACGGACGTGGCCGTGGGACTGGAAACGGCGACGGACAGGGTACGTCGGGACTGCGTGAACAAGTACTTCGACTTCGCCGACTTCGTCGAGGCCAGCGAGGCCGCCGAGGCGGCGGGTGCGGGGATCAAGGCCTACCTGCTGCTCAAGCCCCCCTTCCTCTCGGAGTCAGAGGCCGTCGATGACATGAAGCGCTCGATCCGCCGGTGTGCGGAGTACGCCCACACCGTCTCGATGAACCCGACGAACGTCCAGCGCTACACGATGGTCGACGAGCTCTATTTCAGGGGCGGTTATCGACCGCCGTGGCTCTGGTCGGTCGCCGACGTACTCGAATCGACCGCCGACGCCGACGCGATCGTCGTTTCGGACCCGGTCGGTCACGGCTCGGATCGGGGCCCGCACAACTGCGGGGAGTGTGACGACCGCGTCCAGCGCGCGATCAAGGACTTCGATCTGCGTCAGGATCCCTCGGTGTTCGAGCAGGTCTCCTGTGAGTGTGAGGCGACGTGGGGGGCAGTGATGGAGCGAGAGAAGGGCTACAACATGCCGCTTGCCCGGTGAATTAACCCGCTCCTAATCCGGATACGGCGGTCAGTAACGAAGTACTGCCGGACGAATCGAGTCGGTACCGTCGGCGACGGCGGCGACACAGATGGCCCATGAGACAGACGAGGCGGTCGTCCACGCGGACGGCTGGTTCATCATCAGAAACACTGACGATCCCACCCAGTGGCTCGCGAGCGACTCGCCGGTCGATATCCGGCGTTAGGCGAACGCCGCGAGGATCTCCCGGCCGTCGGTCCCACCGATATGGGCCAGCACCGCGCGCTCGGGATGGGGCATGAGCACCGCGGTCGTTCCGCGCTCACCCACCACCCCGGCGACATTGCCGGTCGACCCGTTGGGATTGGCCGTCTCGGTCACCCGCCCATCGGCATCGCAGTACCGGAACAGCACCCGATCCTCGCTCTCGATCCGTTTTAGGTCCTTCTTACCGATCTCGAAACGACCCTCGCCGTGGGCGATCGGCAGTTCGATCACCTCGCCTTCCTCGTATCCCTCGGTCCATGGCGTGTCGGCGCTCTCGACGCGCAGGTGGACGTGTTCGCACTGAAAGCGCGCGCTCGCGTTCGTCGTGAACGCGCCCGGCGTGAGTCCAGATTCACTGCCGATCTGGGCGCCGTTACAGACCCCGAGGACGGGGACTCCCTCGGCGGCAGCGTTTCGGATTTCACGGAGGATCGGCGAGCGGGCGGCCATCGCACCCGCACGGAGGTAATCGCCGTAGGAAAAACCGCCCGGCAGGACGATACCGGTCGTGACCTCGGGCAGTCCGTCCTCATGCCAGACGATCTCGTTTTCGATCCCCATGGAATCGAGCGCTCGCTTCGCGTCCCGATCGCAGTTCGACCCGCCGAAGCGGACGATCGCGATCATTCTCGTGCCTCGACCGCTACCTCGTAGTCGTGGATCGTCGGGTTCGCGAGCAGCCGGTCGGCCATCTCGGTCGCCCGGCGCTCGACCGCTTGCTCCGAATCGGCATTCATATCGATCTCGAAGCGATCTGCCGAACGCAGCTCCTCGAGGTCGAATTCGAGGCGTTCGAGCGCCCGTTTCGTCGTCTCGGCCTCGGGATCGAGCACGCCGCGTTTCAGGCGCACGGTCACGATCGCGGTGTAGGCGGCCATACCCGAAAGAGCGCAGTCGTGCTCAAAAGCTCTTTCTACTCCGCGATGTGATGCACGAACGTGCGGGCGGTCGTGGACGATCGTTTCGTCTGGATTCGCCGGACGGACACGCTTTTGACGCCGACCGGCCGAGGGACGCCAATGAGTCCGACCACGGGGTGGCGACGATGACGCCGCCGCTGACTGAGATCACGGTCGTCGGCGACGACAAGACGGGCCTGATCGCTCGCGTGACGACGCTGCTGTTCGAGCGCGACATCAACATCGAGGACCTCGATCAGGCGGTCCGGGAGGGGCTGTTCCGGATGACGATGCACGTCGACGCGAGCGGGATGACGTGCTCGGAGGACGAACTGCGGGCGGCGCTCGCCGATCTGGGCGAGGACCTCGGGGTCGACGTCCAGGTCCGATTCCCGGCCGACCGCGAGACCCAGGGGATCGCCGTGCTCGTCACCACGGAGAGCCACCCGCTCGAAGCGCTGTTCGAGGCGTGGGCCAACGACGAGCTGGGCGCGGACATCTCGGTCGTGATCGGGAACCACCCGGACCTGGAACCGCTGGCCGAACACTACGGCGTGCCGTTTCACGACATCGGCACTGAAAGCGGGAGCGCGAGCGAGGAGCGCCTGCTTGAACTCCTCGATCAGTACGAGGTCGATCTGATCGTCCTCGCCCGGTACATGCGCATCCTCTCGCCGAACGTCGTCTTCCGTTACGAGGACCGCATCATCAACGTCCATCCGAGCCTGCTGCCCGCCTTCCCCGGCGCGGAGGCCTATCGCCAAGCCATCGAGGAAGGGGTTCGGATCGCCGGCGTGACCGCCCACTACGTCACGACCGACCTCGATCAGGGACCGATCATCACCCAACGGGCGTTCAATTTGCCCGATGACGCCGGTATGGAGGAGATCAAACGCCGCGGCCAGCCCCTCGAAGCCGAGGCGTTACTGGAGGCGGTTCGTCTCCATCTCGACAAGGCGGTCGCCGTCCACCGCGGACGGACCGAACTCCGGGGTGGCGAGGAGTACCAGCTCGGCATGGATCGCGCGGTCGACGAGATAAACCCGGACAGACCGATCGACGGCATCGGGGAGGTTCTGACCGACTAGAGCTCTCGGACCCGCTCGACGACCGATTCGAGCGGCGGGGCGGCGAACCACTCCTCGCCAGTGTAGGCGTTCGTGCCCGACGCGTACATCTCGGAGGCGAGATCGAGCACGTCCGTTGAGAGGGGCTCCGGATCGCGCTCGCAGAGCGTGCGCCAGTCGGCGATGTCCTGGGACTCCGCCTCCGCCTTCGCCGCCCGGAGCGCCTCGACCCACTCGGGCTGGGTGCGTTTGTGATAGCCCCGAATAACCTCCTTCGAGAGCTGCTGGCCGTCGTAGGAAAACCGGTTCTCGTCGAAGGTGCCGACCACGTCCGCGACGCGGATCTCCCCGTCGACGTAACAACACTCGATCTTGCCGTCCTCGTGGAGGAAGCCGTTCGAGCGCGCTTGCTCGCTCACGACGCGGTTGACCTCGCGGGCGACGGTTTCGAGTCCCGGGAGATCCGCTTTTCCAGCGATCGCGTCGGCCTCCTCGGGATCGAGATATCGGTCACTCTCCTCGTACTTCGTCGAGAACTCGACGATCGGTTCGTCGAGTTCGACCGCCTCGTCGGGCCACGCCTCGAACGCCAGCCCGTGCTCTGCGGGTTCGCTTCGCCGTCGCAGGCTCGATCCCTCCGGTACTCGGTTCCGAAAGACGATCTCCAAGGGAATCAGGTAGTTCTCGCCGGCGTCCGTGTGATAGGCGTCGTAATCGTAGGTACGCCCCTTGTGGGGCAGCTCGGGCACCTGTACGAGGTCGATCGCCATCCGGACGGGCGGGTTCTCGATTTCCGCGAGCGCTCGCACGTCCTCGCCGACGCCCCGGTAGTGGGTCGCGATTCCCTCGCGTTCGAGCAGTTCGAAGTTGAACGCCCCCATCGTACAGAGGCTCGCGCCCTTCCGGGGGATCGTATCGGGCATCCGCCCCCAGTCGAACACCGAGTAGGCGTCCGTGAAGACGAACGCCCCCGCTCCCGGCGAGGCGGCGGTCGGTTCGCGCTCGATATGGAACTCCTTAACGCTCGTCATGGTCGTCCCCGTTCATGGGGCGAGTCGTTTCGGCCCCGGCATGAACGTTTCCCGTTCATCGCGTTAGCCGGTGGCTAACGAGACTTCACATCAAATTAACTATGATTATTCGTCCGATCGCGGGCGTATGAACCTCCGATTCTGTCCCGAGTGTGTCTCGCGCGGCGTCGACTCCCCGTTGATGGTCTCGGGGGAGTGTACCTACTGCGGTCACCGGTATGCACCGATCACCCACCGAATCGCCGACTACGAGTACCGCCTCCGGTTCGCCGTCGACTCCCTTCGCTTCCGACTCGGCGCGACGACCGGAGGTGCCCGCTCGAGAGCGGCCATCGGGGGCCTCATCGCCCGTCTACACTGATCCCGTTCGTTATATCTCGGAGGGATCTACGGGACGTATGGACGAGCGACTGGACCGGCTCGCGAACGCGATCGAGGCGGGCGACTCGACGGTCGCGCTGACCGGCGCGGGCGTCAGCACCGCCTCGGGGATTCCCGACTTCCGGGGCGAGGACGGCATCTGGAACGCGGAGTTCGACCCCGGCGACTTCCGGATCGAACGGTTTCTCTCCGATCCGGCCGGCTTCTGGGAGGACAGGGTAAAACTCCACGAGGCGATGTTCGGTACCGAAATCGAACCCAACGCCGCCCACGACGCGCTCGCCGAACTGGAATCACGGGACTGGCTCGACGCCGTGATCACCCAGAACACCGACGGGCTGCACGGGGCGGCGGGCTCGAAGGAACTGTTCGAACTCCACGGCAACTCTCACCGGGTCGTCTGCATGGACTGCGGGCGAAAACGGGACGCCAAAGCCGTCCGCGAGCGGGTTCGTGCCGGCGAGTCGCCGCCACGCTGTGACTGTGGCGGCCTTCTCAAACCCGACGTGGTGCTGTTCGGCGAGTCGCTGCCCGGGGCGATCATGGCCGAGGCACAGCGCCGCGCCCGAGAGAGCGACGTCTTCCTCGCCATCGGCTCCTCGCTCACCGTCGACCCGCCGCTTCGCTTCCGAAAGCCGGCGCACGCGACGGGTTTCTCGCGATCTGTAACTTCGACCCGACGCCCCACGACGGCCGGGCGGACGTCCTCGTCCGCGAGGACGTGACCGAGGTCCTGCCCGCGCTTGCAGCGCGGTTGGGCGCCTAACGAAGCCCGCCTTCGAGGCGCGAGAGTGAATCGGGATCGTGGCCGAAAAACAGCGTCGCGCCCTCCCGGCGCTCCATCTCCCGTAACATCCGCAGGCTGTCGTACCAGTCCCGTTTGCTCCATAGGAGAGTCGGCCCGAGCGGGAGTCCATCGGTGTAGTTCTCGGCGACGTAGGCCTGATCGCCCGCGACGATCACGGTCCCGGTCTCGGGGAGTGCCAAACGAAGCCCCATCAACCCGGGGGTATGGCCCGGAAGGTGGAGGAACTCGACCCCCTCGAAGCGGGTTTCGTGCTCACCGTAAACTACCCGCCAGTTCAGGTCGTGATCGAAATCCTTCGCGAGGTAGGCGGGGTCGCCCGCGTCGGTCTTCGCGCTGTAGTAGGCGTGTTTCAGCTCCTTTTCGTGGACGTAGACCGGGACGTCGGTGCCCGCGAAGTTGTGTAAACCGCCGGCGTGATCGAGGTGCAGGTGGCTCTGGATCACCGCGTCGATCTCCGAGAGGGCGTAGCCCGCCGCCTCGAGATCCTCGTCGAGGGGGTGCTCGCGTGCGTCGTAGTGCTCGAAGGCGTCGTACAGTGGCTCGGGCCAGTACCCTTCGCCGGCCTCGGGATGCGAGCCGGTATCCCAGAGGATCGTCGCCTCGGGGTGCTCGATCACGAGGTCGTAGACGGGCGTCTCGACGATCTCGGCGTCGGGGTTCGGGTCGCTCGCGCCCGCGAGCTTGTAACCTTCGACCATGTAGTTCTTGTCGGCGCGGACTCGCCCGCGGTCTATCGGCGTGATCGTCGCGTCGATCATACCGTCCGTTGGGACGATGCAGGCTTATACCCACCTTAGGGTTCATGGTTCCCACCGTCGAACGACCGGTATGTCACGCGGTGTCCTGCTCCCCGACGTCGACCCGACCCCCGAGTTCGCCCGCTGGATCGGTTCTCTCGGCTATGACTCGATCTGGGCCAACGAACTCTGGGGACGCGACGCGTTCGTCACGCTCGCGGCGGTCGCACCCCACACCGACGCGGCGCTCGGAACGGCCATCGTCAACGTCTTCTCGCGCTCCCCGGCGGTGCTGGCGGGTGCGGCTTCGTCCCTCTCGGCGCTCGCTTCGGGCCCGATCCGACTGGGAATCGGCCCGAGCACACCCAAGGCGATCGAGGACCTCCATGGCGTCCCGTACGAGCGGCCCGTCCGCCGGATCCACGAGACGGCCGAACTCGTCCGCGCGTTCACCGCCGGCGAGGGCCGCGTCGAGTACGACGGCGAGGTCTTCTCGGTCCGGGACTTCCCGGCGCTCGACGGCGAGGTGTCGGTCTACGCCGCCGCGCTCGGCGAGACGAGCCGACGGGCCACCGGGCGCACCGCCGACGGCTGGTTGCCACACATGATCCCCTTCGACGATCTGGAGGGGGCCTTCGAGACGGTCCGGCGGACCGCCCGGGAGGCGGGCCGCGATTCCGACTTCGCCGTCTCGCCCTACGTTCCGTCGGCGGTCGCCGACGATCCCGACGAGGCCCGTGAGACGATCCGCGGCCATATCGCGTACTACGTCGGCAGCGGCGAGGGGTATCGCCGGGCGGTCGCCGGCCGGTTCCCGGAGGAAGCGGAACGGATCGCCGAGGCGTGGGCCGCGGGCGAGCGCAGCGACGCCCGCGAGGCGGTCACGGAAGCGATGGTCGACGCGTTGGGCGTCGCGGGAACCCCTGAGGGGGCACGCGAGCGGTTCGCGGCGGTCGCCGAAACCGACCCGGTCACCGAACCGATCGTCGTGGTCCCCTCGAACGCGGGCGAGGAAACGGCCGAGCGGACGATCGAGGCACTCGCGCCCTAGACGAGATCGAGGACCTCTCGGAGGTCAGCGAGTCGGTGGTCGACCGCCGGACCGTCGTCGGCACCGTAGGCCGCGGTCCGCATTCCTGCCTCCTTCGCGCCCTCGATGTCGTGGTGATACCGATCCCCGACCATCAGCGAGCGCTCCGGGACGGTTCCCGACTTTGCCAAAGCCGCCTGAAACATCGCCGGATCAGGTTTCGTTCGTCTGACTTCCTCGGAGGTCGTGATCGAGTCGAACCGTTCCAAGACATCGAACGTTTCGAGGATCCGCCGGCCCTCCGCGGCGTCGACGTCACTGATCACGCCTAGGTAGCTCCCGCGTTCGGCGAGCGTCTCGACGACTTCGACCGCGCCGGGGTTCGGTTCGATCGTCTCGGCGAGTGCGCTCTCGAACAGCGGCTCCCACTCCCCGTCGATTCCAAGCGCGGCGATCGCCCGCTCGTAGCCCGCCCGCGCCGAGCGGAACTCCGTGCCCTCGCGCTCGCGGAAGTGTGCGCCCAACTCCTCGCGCCACGTTTCGAGTGCCGCATCGGAATCGAGGCCAGCCTCCTCGCTCAGGTCTGCGACGAACCGCTCGTGGGCGCGCCGGACGGACGCCGAATCGAGAAGCACACCGCCGATGTCGAAGAAGATCGCGTCCATCGAATCGGTGGGAGGTACCGACCAGCACGGTTTATCGCTATCGGTGGGCGCGTCGCCTCGCCGACCGAAACCTCCGCTATCGGCCAAGCTTTTGTTCCTGGGGGTCGGTCACACGCTATGGCCGTCACGCCCGAGGCCGAACGCGAGTTCGCGTTCGACCACCGACCGGAGACCGACCAGTCCTTCGAGAACGCGCTCGCGAAGGCACGCACGGGCGAGCGCCTCTCGGTCGCCGACGGGATCGAACTCATGACGACCGGCTCCGAGAGGGCGGGTATCGACCCCGACCGAAAGGAACTCGTTCTGGAGGCCGCCGACACCCGGCGCGCGGAGATGGTCGGCGAGGAGGTCACCTTCGTCGCGAACCTCAACAACAACGTTACGACGGCGTGTAACACCGGGTGTTTGTTCTGTAACTTCAAGGACACCGCGAGCAACTTCGAGGTAGGTTCGGAGGTCGAACACCCCGGCTTCACGAAGACGCCCGAGGAATCCCGACAAATCGTCTCCGACGGGCTCGATCTGGGGATCTACGAGGTCTGTTCGGTCTCGGGGCTCCATCCGGCGTTCGCGCTCGACTCCGAGCACCTCGAGGTCCTCCGAGCCGCGGACGAGGACCCCGAACTGAACTTCAAGCCACCCGAACGTTACGAGGTCGATCCGAGTACCTACGTCGAGCAGATCGAGGCGATGAGCGTCGGGGGCGTCCACGTCCACTCGATGACCCCCGAGGAGGCCTATCACGCCCGCCGGGGCACCGACTGGGACTACGAGGACGTCTACGGCCGGCTGAAGGAGGCGGGACTGGATAGCGTTCCTGGGACGGCCGCCGAGATCCTCGTCGACGAAGTCCGGGACGTGATCTGTCCGGGCAAGATCGGCTCCGAGGAGTGGGAACGGGCCATCGAGGCCGCCGCCGCCGTCGGGCTGGACACCACCGCGACGATCATGTACGGCCACGTCGAGAACGAAGCCCACCGCGTCGAACACTTAAAACGGGTCCGGGATCTGCAGGACCGCACCGGCGTCATCACCGAGTTCGTGCCCCTCTCCTTTATCCATCAGTCGACGCCGCTGTTCGAACGCGGCGTGGTCACGGGCGGGGCGACGGTGGATGAAGACGAACTGATGATCGCGGTCTCACGGCTCTTCTTGGACAACGTCGAGAACATCCAGTCGAGCTGGGTGAAGTACGGCGACCAGCAGGGCCTGAAGATGCTCTCGTGTGGCGCGAACGACTTCATGGGGACGATCCTCTCCGAGGAGATCACCAAGCGCGCGGGCGGGGAACACGGCGAGTTCCGCGACGTCGGGGAGTTGGTGGAGATGATCGAATCGGTCGGACGCGTGCCCGTCGAACGCTCGACGGACTACCGGCAGCGACGGCGGGTCGACCCCAACGACGGCCCGTACGGCCCACGGCTGGGCCCGCGGGCCGACGGCTCGCCGATGGTCGTCGAGTGATCCACGCTACCTGATCACATGGTTCGGAACGCCTATCGTTTCTCCGACGTAGCCTAGAGGGATGATGAACACCACACACGGCGCCATCGGCGTCGCGTTGGCCTCCGTGACGGTCCTCCTCGCCCCGGAGTTCGCCGCCGTCGCCGCCGTCGCCGCCCTCCTCGGGAGCGTTTTCCCTGATCTCGACCTCTTCGTCGGCACCCACAGAAAAACCCTCCATTTCCCGGTCATCGGCTGGGCTCTCGCCCTGCCCGCGACCGCCTGGGCCGCCCTCGTACCCTCGACTGCGAGCGTCGGTACTGCCTTCTTCGCGCTCGGGGCGACCGTCCACGCCGTGACCGACGCCGCGGGTGCGGGCCACGAACTCCGCCCGTGGGAGCGCACGTCCCAGCAGGCGGTCTACGCCCACTTTCCCGGGCGGTGGATCGCTCCTCGGAGATGGATCCGCTACGACGGCGCGCCTGAGGACCTCGCGCTGATGGGAGTCGTCAGCCTTCCTGTACTGATCCTCTACGACGGGTTCGTCAGGAACGTCATGCTCGTGGCACTGGGGATTTCGGTGTTCTACACCACCATCAGAAAGCGCATGCCCGACCTCACGCCCGAGTGGCTGAAGTGAGCGCCCGATAGCGCTCTCCCGAACTCGTCTCGGCGTCGAGTTCCCGGCGGATCCGCTCCGAGAGCCATCCCTCGTTGATGAACCGGTCGTAGACGGGGAGGCGCTCGTCGAGCGGGACGTCCGCCTCGCTTGCGATGTCCTCCAGTTCCCGGAGCGCGGGCCACGCATACGCCGGGTTGATGTGATCGTCGGTGACCGGCGACACGCCCCCGAGATCGTCGACCCCGCAGTCGAGCAGTTCTCTGACGGGCGCGAGGTTCGGCGGCACCTGCACCGAGACCTCCTCCGGGAGGACCCCTCGGGCCATCGAGACGGTCCGGCGCATGGTTTCGAGATCGGGCGATCCCTCGCGCCACCGCTCGTTGTTCGAGACGGGCTGGACGATCACCTCCTGGATGTGGCCGTAGCGCTCGTGGAGTTCACCGATCGCGAGCAGACTCTCCGCCCTGTCCTGCCAGTTCTCACCGATGCCGACGAGGATACCGGTGGTAAAGGGGACGCCGAGTTCGCCCGCGGTTCGGAGCGTGTCGAGCCGCTGGCCCGGCGACTTCGCTCGGGGGCCACCGTGGGCCTGCACGTCTGCGGTCGTTTCCAGCATCACGCCCATGCTCGCGTTGGCGTCGGCGACCTCGGCCATTTGTTCGCGCGTCTGGTCGCCGGGGTTCGAGTGGGGCAGGATTCCGATGTCGAGCGCGAGTTCACAGAGTTCGCGCAGGTAAGTGTGGATCGAGTCGTGGCCCCACTCTGCGAGCTGGCCGTGGACCTCAGTGTATCGGTCGTCGGGGTCGTCGCCGAAGGTAAATAGTGCCTCCGTACAGCCGGCCTCGACGCCGGTTTCGAGGATCTCGCGCACTTCCTCGCGCGACAGGAGGCTCGCCTGCCCCGGCGGGTCGTAGTACGTACAGTAGGTACAGGTGTAGCGGCAGGCCGTCGTCAGGGGCACGAAGACGTTTCGCGCGAAGGTGAGCCTCGGCGCGGGGGAGACGTCCGCGGGCCCGACCGAGAGCGCCCGCTCGATCTCGCCGTCGCCGATCTCGATGTCGATGCCGTACTCCTCGGCCCCCGGAATCATCGTTTTCCACTACTCGCCCAGCGACAAAAACCCATGGTACCGGTCGCACGGATTTATGTTCGCGTTCGCCTAACGGCGAGCCGGCTTTCCCGTCGAACGAGTTCGAACCCCACATCCCGGAGCCAGTCGGCCGCCCGCCCCTCCCCATGGAGCAACACCTCGACTAAATCGTCGGGTTCGTCGACGTCGGTCGCCAATCTGTAAGAGTCGACGACTTCGACCGAACCGAGTCCGGCGGCCGCCGCCCGGTGTTTGAGGAACGAACCGCCGTGGTAATCGACCCGGAAGTCGGGATGGCGGGCGACGATCGCGTTCGTCCCGCCGCCGCGCCCCGGAGCGAGCACGACGTCGCCGGAGACCTCGAAGAGCGCTCGAAGAGCCTCGGGCGTGGCGAGGGGCAGGTCGGCCATCACGACCGCCGTCTCGGTTTCAGGGCCGAACGCCCCGTTGACCGCTTCGGTGAGTGCCCGATCGTCGACGGTCACGGGACCGTCCGCGTCGAGGGGGGCGGTCGCGAGCACCTCGGGATCGCCGCCGGCCGCCCGGATCGCCGCCAGCGTGTCCCCGAGCATCGCCCGGGCGAACTGGCGGCGCTCTTCGCGATCGAGAACGCCCGAGAGGCGGCTCTTGGGATCGGTCGCGTCGAAGGGGACGACGACGCGCATCGCTCGCCGGTCGGCGGCGGGCGTTAATAAGAGCGGGGGTTCCCGAGCGGGAGCTATCCGCGCAGGTACTCCCGTAGCGTCAGGAGGTCGCCCTCGCTCACGCCGAAGGCACCGATGTCGTTGTCCCGCGTGGTGTTGTCGAACTCGAGCGAGCGGACCTGATCGGCACCGAAGGGGACGAACGGGATCGGGTCGATCACCGCGGATCCGATCTTGGCGAACGCCATCGGTAGGGGAACGATCGTCACGTTGCCGCCGCGCGTGAGTTTCGCGACCTCCGCCATCGTCAACACGTCCGGCCCGCCGATCTCGTAGATCTCGCCGACGTGGCGCTCGTCGGCGACGGCGTCACCGGAATCCGACGGGTTCGGGTCGCCAGTCGACGTCCCTTCGACGGCGTCCGCGAGCATCGAGGCGACGTCCTCGACCCAAATGGGCTGAAAGCGGGTCCGTCCCCCGCCGGGAAGCGGCGCGATGACGGGCGGCGTGAGCTTCCTCGTAAAGGGGACGAACTCCCCACCGTCGCCGAAGACGACCGAGGGGCGAAAGATCACCCAATCGAGCGTCGAGTCGCGTACTACCGCTTCGGCCTTTCCCTTCGCGCGGATGTACGCCGTCGGCCCGTCGGGGTCGGCTCCCAGCGCGCTCATCTGTATCAGTCGGGAGACGCCGGCGTCTTCGGCGGCGTCGACGACGTTTCTCGTCCCGCCGAGATGCACCGATTCATGGGTCTTCCCACCCTTCGGTTCGAACAGCGGCGAGAGCGCGACGAGGTTCACAACGACGTCCTGACCCGAGAGATCGAGCGACCCCCGGTCGGTGACGTCGCCCTGCTCGACCGACACGCCCGCGGGCAGGTCGCTCGCGTCGGGCGAGCGCGCGAGCGCGGTCACGTCGTGGCCCCGGTCGTCGAGCTCCGCACACAGATGCCGTCCGATAAAGCCCGTTCCGCCGGTCACCAGAACCTTCATACTCGGTACAGGGATCGATCCGCCGTAAAGCTACCTCCCTCGGCGGGAACCCGCGATGGATTCGAAGGAGTGTAATGGGTCCTGAGCGAACCGCCGATATGCTCGTTACGTTGGAGGGCCTCGACGGCAGCGGCAAGACCACCGTCCACGAGGCGCTCCGGGACACCTATCCGGACGCGGTCTTCACCCGCGAACCGACCGGCTCGTGGTACGGCGAGGCGGTCTCGCGCTCGATCGCCGACGACGACGCCGACCCGCTCGCCGAACTCTTCCTCTACACTGCGGATCACGCCGACCACCTCTCTCGAACGGTGCGTCCCGCCCTCGACGCCGGCGAGTTGGTGATCTCGGATCGATACTCCGATTCGCGCTACGCCTATCAGGGCGCCGCGCTCGACGGGATTATCGACCGCCCGATGGAGTACGTCCGCGGGGTCCACTCGCCGTTCACCCGCCCGCCCGATCTCACGCTCTACCTCGACGTCGACCCCGAGACGGGTGCGAAACGCAGCGGTGCGACGAACAAGTTCGAGCAATCGGACTACCTCGAACGGGTGCAAGGGAACTACGAACGCCTCGTGAAGGCGGAGCCGGGGCGGTTCGTCAGGATCGACGCGCATCGCTCGCCAGAGGCGGTCCTCGACGGGGTCGAACGGGTGCTTTCGGGGGCGCTCTAACCTTCGCGAGCCAGATCGACCTCCTCGGGCGTGGGCATCCAGAACAGGTCGATTGCGAAGCCGAGCAACAGCGGCATGAGGATCGTCACCAGAACGACGGTCTGCCGGTCGATAGCCCCGAAGATCGGCAGCTGGCCGAAGAACAGAAGCGAGAGGGCCAGTACGATGGGAACGAGAAACAGCGAGAACGCGATCGTCCCGCCGCGGGTATCGAGGCGCAGCCGGAAAAACCGGATCAGTACCGACGCGACCACCGTGTGAACGCCGACGACGACCGCGAGGCCGACGAGCGTCCCGAGGCTGAGCATGGAGGCCATAGGGGAGCCGAACCCTTTTCGGTATCGGAATCGCTTTCGTCCCCCCGAGAGTCCGACCGGCCATGTACCGCGTCATCGACGACCACTCCCTCTCGGAAACGGACATCGGCGAGGACGTCGCCCGGGCGCTCTACCGGGACATGGTGCGCGCGCGACGCTTCGACGAGCGGGCGATTTCCCTCCAACGCCGGGGCTGGATGAGCGGCTACCCGCCATTCGTCGGTCAGGAGGCCTCACAGGTCGGCGCGGCCCACGCGCTCGCCGAGGAGGACTGGCTCGTCCCGACCTACCGACAGAACGCCGCCCAGATAGCTAGAGGGGTCCCGATGCGCGACCTCCTCGGATTTCGCCGGGGTCACCCCGAATACGCCTCGGATCACGACGTCCCCATCCTCCCGCAGGCGGTGCCGATCGGCTCCCAGCTCCCTCACGCCGCGGGACTCGGAATGGCCATCGGGTATCGGGGGGACGACGCGGCCGTTCTCTGTTGTTTCGGCGATGGCGCAACCAGCGAGGGCGACTTCCACGAGGCGCTGAACTTCGCGGGCGTCTTCGAGACGCCGACGGTCTTCTTCTGTGAGAACAACGGGTGGGCGATCTCGATGCCCCGCGAGCGCCAGACCGCAAGCGAGTCCATCGCGATCAAGGCCGACGCCTACGGCATCACGGGCACGCAAGTCGACGGCAACGACCCGCTCGCAGTGTATGCCGTGGTTCGTAAAGCGCTCTCGAAAGCCCGTGAGGGCGAGCCCGTGCTGGTCGAGAGTCTGACCTACCGCCGGGGTGCCCACACCACGAGCGACGACCCCTCGCGCTATCGCGACGAGGAGGACCTCCCCGAGTGGCGCACCGCGGACCCGATCGAGCGCTACGAGACGTACCTGCTCGAGGGGGACCTCATCGACGGGGAGCTGATCGAGCGGATCGAGTCCGAGGTCGAAACGGAGCTAACGGAGGCGGTCGAGCGCGCCGAATCCGGGTCCGAGGCGCGTCCGGAGGCGGTGTTCGACTCGGTCTACGACGGGCTCACACCGGAGTTGGAAGAACAGAGAGCGTGGATCGCAGGGTTCGTCGAGCGGGGATTCGAACCGGAGAGCTGAGCACTGAGCGCTAGTCGAGCGAGATGTACGTCTTCGTGTTCTCGATCCCGTCGAGCCCCTGCAGCTCCGTCGAAGCCGTATGGAGGACCTCGTAGACCTCGTCGGTTTCGATCTCGACGACGAGGTCGTAGTCCCCGGCGACGATGTGTGCCTCCGCGATCGCGTCGACCCCGCGAGCGGCCTCGACCATCGCTTCCGACTGTCCCGGCCCCGTCTTCACCATGACGAACGCGTGTACCATCACCCATGATATTAGTTATCATGAATCAAAAACCTTTGCCTGATAGCGTCCGGTATGGCCCGTCGAGTCGCCTTACAGCCCGCTCTCCGCGAGGATCCGTCGGCCGGACTCCACGAGCCGGTCCTGCTTGTCGCGGGCGGTCGCGTTACAGAGATCACCGTCGCGCTTGACCACGCGGCCGTCGACGAGCACGGTGTCGACGTTCTCGATCCCCGTCTGGAAGACGACCGTCTCGATCGGGTCGTGGACGGGCGTCGTGTTGACGTCGTCGGCCCCGATCAGGGTCATGTCGGCGCGCTTGCCCGGCGTCAGCGAGCCGATCTCGTCGTCGAGCCCGAGCGCCCGGGCGCCCTCGATGGTCGCGAGCTCGAGGGCGTCGCGGGCGCTGAGCGAGAGCTCCTCGACCTGCCCGCCGGCGTCGATCGTCGGCTGGTTGTCGAGCGCGCGCTGGGTCTGGAGGCCCACGCGCGTCTGGGTGAACATATCGCCGCTCACGCCGGAGACGATGTCGACGCCGATCGAGGGTATCCCCCCGCCGTCGATGGTCTCCCGGAGCGCCGGCATTCCCATCCCCATCTGCATCTCGACCTCGGGGGTAATCGACACCGATCCGCCGGAATCGCCGATCAGGCCGAACTCCTCGTCGGTGAGGCGGTTGGCGTGGACGTAGTTCAGGTCGTCGCCGAGCAGATCGAGCTCATCGAGCGTCTCGACGCCGCCCGGTCCGAGCGAGCCGATATGCATCGACGCGGGGATCCCGAGCTCGCGGGCGAGCTCGATGTCCTGGGTGACGACCTCGTCGGTCGAGTAGTCGGGGCCGCGGATCCCCATCGCCAGCGTGAGCAGCCCGTCGTTCGCGGGGAACCGCTCGTCGTGGAGCCGCCGGATATCGTCGGGGTGGGGTTTCGTACTCTCCTCCCACCACGTGGCGCTGTCGTCGCCGGGCTGGCCGTGGGCGAACACCGCCCGGATTCCGGCCTCCTCCAGCCCGTCGATCGCCCGGTCGGTGTGGTCGGGCGAGTTCGCGATGTGGAACCAGTCGAGGATCGTCGTCGTCCCGGCGTTGAGCTGCTCGATCCCGCCGAAGAGGTTGCCGAGATAGGCGTCCTCCGGTGTGTAGTGGCTACTGATCTCCCCGAGCATCGTATCGAGGTACTCCGTGAACGACCAGTCGCCGGCGACGCCCCGAACGCCGGCCTGCCACGCGTGGAGATGCGTGTTGACGAAGCCCGGCACGACGATCGAGTCGCCGGCGTCGATGACCTCGTCCGCCGAAGCGTCGATGTCGTGGTCGATCCGGGCGATCCGACCGCCCTCGACGAGCACGTCGGCGTCGTGGAGCACGCCGAGGTCGGGATCGACCGTCACGACCGTCCCGTTCTCGATCAGTGTTCGGCCCCCCACGGAGCCCTCCGAGGACGCGGAACCCGCCGCGTCGTGGCCCTCCGCGGCGGCCGCGCCCGCGGGAACGAACGACAGCGCCGCCAGCGCGGAGCCCGTCCCTTTGAGGTAGTTGCGTCGTGATACGTCCGTCTCGGTCCCGTCGTCGTCTTTCATCATGCGATTCGAGGTTCGGGCCGAGCGAGAATGGGAGTTCGTTCGGTACATACCAACACCGGTACGGCCGCCGAACCATCCCGTTATACGGATGTTAACGTGGGTGAAGAATCAGGTGGGGTCGAAGGACTGCGGTCCGCTCGGGTCGGTATCAGTCGTCGCCGACCGCGGCGGTCGGGGGGACCGATTCGCCGTTCTCCGTGCCGGCGAACGTCGTGGCGAGCCACGCCTCGGCCCGGGTGAGGCGGTACTGGAGCGTCGAGGTCGCGATCCCCTCGGTTGCCGCGATCTCTTGGATCGAGGCGCGCCGCGGGGTCTCGTAGTAGCCGTGTTCGACGGCCAGCTCCACGGCTTCCCGTTGTTCGTAGGGCAGGTCGGTACGTGTCATTCGGTCGTCGGGCCACTCGGGCGAGTGGCTCAGACGCTCGAACTCCAGTTCGATCCCCGCGCGGAGGTTCCCGTCGAGGTCGTCGTGGATCGCGCTCATGGCCGCGTCGTCCTCGGCGAGGATCCGCCAGCGGTACTCCTCGCCGTGCTGTTCGGCCCGACAGAGGACGCCGTCCCCGAGGTGTTTCGCCGCGAGATAGGGGACCGAGCGACAGCCCTCGCCCTCCGACTGCCGGGAGTAGATACGCCGCCTCGTCGGGCGTTCTTCGAGGACCTCGTGGTGCCAGTCGATCGGGCAGCCCCCCATCCCTCGGAGGCTCGAGCAGCGGGTGATCCCCGCGAGCTGTTCGTCGTAGTCCGCGAGCGCCTCTTCCGGGCCAGTAACCTCGTCGACGCGCCACATCGTCTCGGTCGTCGCGTGACACGATGTCGTCCGCGCGTACAGCCCGGGATGGTCGATGAAGACGTCCATCAGGTGGTCAGCACCGTCGTCGTAGCTCACCGTGAACGCGAACTCTCGCATACCTTCGGTTAGAGAAGCGATCATATGAACGCACGGTCGTCCCGTCGACGGACCCCGCCGCCGCCCGAACGGATACGACCACGACAGGTGGGGTAACATTATTCACACCCCCCGGCGTATGGTGGCCCATGCGATTCGTTATTATCGGTGCCGGTCGGGTCGGGTTGCGCACGGCGCGCGTGCTCTCGGCGGAGGGCCACGAGGTCACGCTCGTCGAACGGGACGCGGACATGGCGGATCGCGCCAGATCGGAGGGGTATGACGTCGTCGAGGGCGACGGCGGCCGCGAGTCGATCCTCGAGGAGGCGGGCGTCGACACTGCGGATGCGGTAGGGGCACTCACGAGCGACCTCAACACCAACTTCGCGGCCTGTATGATCGCGAAACACTACGGCTGTCGGACGATCCTCCGGATCGACGAGGACTACCGCGAGGAGATCTACAGGAGATACGCCGACGAGGTCGACGAGATCGTCTACCCCGAACGGCTGGGCGCCATCGGCGCGAAAAACGCGCTGCTGGGCGGGGACATCCGGGCGATCGCCGACATCGCACAGAACCTCCAAGTGGTCGAACTCACCGTTCGGTCCGACTCCCCGACGAAGGGCTATACGATCAGCGAGCTCTCCCTGCCGGCCGACGCCACGCTGCTCGCGTTCGGAAAAAAAGAGGGGGTGCTCTCGATCCCCACGCCGGACGAATCGCTCGAAGAGGGCGACCGCCTCGCGGTACTTGCCGACTTCGCCGTGCTCGACGACGTCCGACAGCTCATCGTCGGCACCGCGGAACGTGCCCCAGCAGGAGGTATCTGAACATGGTTACAGCATACGTCATGGTGAAAGCGAACACGGGAGAGGCGGACCGGCTCAAGACTGCCATCGAGGAGATCGACGGCGTCGGCGAGGCCCACATCGTCGCCGGCGACGTCGACATCATCGCCAAACTGGACGTGGACTCTCCCGGCCGGGTGAAGGAGATCTCCGCAAATGCGATTCAGGGGATCTCCGGCGTCGAGGACACGCGGACGTACATCGCGATGGACTAAGCGCCGCCCTCGTCGTAGTTCTGTGTCGCCCGCTCCATCAGCGACGCCGCCGGCTCGTCGTACTCGTAGCCCGGGACCAGTCCCTGCATCCAAGTCCCCTCGACGAACTCGGCGAGCGCCTTCGCGTTCTCGGCGGCGCGCTCGGGGTTCGCACTCGAAAACGTCATCTCGACGCGGACCTCGCGCCCCGTTTTCGTCACCTCGACGTCGACGTTCGTCTGCCCGCTCGTGACCTGCGTCGGGTCCTCGAGCCGGAGCGCCAGGGTGTCGAGCCAGCCGTCCTCGACCACTCCGGCGACCGTCTCGCCCTCGACGACGGCGTCGAGCGTCGGCGCGTGGACGACGACGCGGTAGGTCGCCTCTCCGTCCTCGTCGATCGTCTCGACGCGCGTCTCGAAGGGCATCGTCGTCAGTTCGTGTCCCGTCTCGTCTCGTTCGAACGCCGCGTGGTTCGACAGGACGTCCTCTGGGTCAGTCATTGGCGGCTGGAGGGTATCGGCGAGTAAGGGGGTTACGGCTTAGGCGTTCTCGTCGTCGGGGTTCCGGGCCGCCCCCATCGCGTCGACGTCGTAGCTGTTGCGCTCCTCGATCGCCCGGAGGTGCTGGTCGATCTCGGTTTCGAGCGCGTCGGCCCGTTCGGCGTCGACGTCGCCCGACTCGCGGAGATCGGAGAGCTCGTCGCGGGCGGATTCCAGTCGGTCGTGGGCGCGCTCGTCGTCCTCGATCTCGGTTGCTTCCCCCAGTCCGGTCTCGATTTCATCGAGTGCGTCTGCCATACCTTCACGACGAGTTCCGGGATCGTATAGTTGCGGGTCGCACGACGGGACGCTACCGTTTTCCGGCGTCGCACAGTAGGTGCGCCATGTCAGTCTCACAGGGTCGAGACCGCGATCCGAACGCACGGTGGAGGAGCGAATGGCCGTAGACGCATTCTCGGTCGGCGGGCTGCTGTTGGCGCTCGTGCTCGTGGTGCTGAACGGGTTTTTCGTCGCCTCGGAGTTCGCCTTCGTGCGGATCCGGTCGACCGCCGTCGACCAGCTCGTCGAGGAGGGACGAGCCGGTGGCGACACGCTCGCCGAAGTCATCGACAGCCTCGACGACTACCTCGCGACGACCCAACTCGGGATCACGATCGCCTCGCTGGGGCTCGGATGGGTCGGCGAACCCGCCGTCGCGGCGCTGATCGAACCGGTGCTCGAATCCGTGCTTCCCGCCGGCGCGATCTCGGTCGTGGCGTTCGGGATCGGGTTCGGCCTAATCACGTTTCTGCACGTCGTCTTCGGGGAACTGGCGCCGAAGACGCTCGCCATTCAACGGGCCGAGCGCGTTTCGTTGCTGGTGGCCACGCCGATGAAGCTCTTTTACTACCTGTTTCTCCCCGGGATCATCGTGTTCAACGGCACCGCGAACGCCTTCACCCGGGCGCTCGGGATCCCCTCGGCCTCCGAAACAGAGGAAACGCTCACCGAGGAGGAGATCCTCTCGGTGCTTTCGCATTCGGGCCGACGTGGCGAGATCGATATGGGCGAAGTCAGGATGATCGAACACGTCTTCGACCTGAACGATACGAGCGTCCGGCAGGTCATGATCCCCCGTCCCGACGTCGTGTGG
Source organism: Halalkalicoccus subterraneus (assembly GCF_003697815.1). Classification (NCBI taxonomy): domain Archaea; kingdom Methanobacteriati; phylum Methanobacteriota; class Halobacteria; order Halobacteriales; family Halalkalicoccaceae; genus Halalkalicoccus; species Halalkalicoccus subterraneus. The sequence goes on from NZ_RDQG01000022.1 coordinate 64,904, forward strand.
TTCCTCGCTGACCGTCCCCTGTCGGAGCTCTCCTCGGCGATCGTGGAGGCGGGCCATACCCGCTATCCCGTCCTCGACGAGGCTGACGAGGTCGTCGGCTTCCTCGATACGAAGGACGTGCTGCGGGCGATCGAGGCCGACAGCCCTACGGAGCCGACCGCCGGCGAACTGGCTCGCGAACTGCGCATCATCCCCGAGTCGGGTCGAGTCGACGATCTGCTCTCGGACTTCCAGCGCGACCGGACGCAGATGGCCGCCGTCATCGACGAGTGGGGCGCCTTCGAGGGGATCGTGACCGTCGAGGACGTCATCGAGGAGATCGTCGGCGACCTCCAGGATCAGTTCGACATCGAAAGCGAACAGCGCGAGCCCGCGATCGATCGCCTCGACGGGGGTGCCTACGCGATCGACGGCGGCGTCGCCATCTCGACGGTCAACGAGACGCTCGGAACGGATTTCGAGCGTACGGAGTTCGAAACCGTCGGCGGGCTGGTTCTCGAACGGCTGAACCGGGTGCCCGAGGCGGGCGATACGGTCTCGGCGGACGGCTACCGACTCACCGCCGAGGAGGTCGAGGGCACACGGATCTCGACGGTCGTGGTTCGCAAGGAGAAAGCCGAGGAACGATCGGAACCCTCGGAGTGAACTGATACGATACGCTATCGCAACTGCTCGCGTGAGTGCTCGTAAAACTATGCGTGGCTGGGATTTGAACCCGGTCGTTCGCTCACTTCGTTCGCTTCACTCCTGCTCGAATCCCACCGGAGGACGATTCTGCTTCACGCGAGAACGTGCTCGCAACACGGCAAGCCGGCTGCTCGCGGTTTTGCGTTCAGCAAGAATGCGCTGGCTGGGATTTGAACCCAGGTTGTGACCATGGCAAGGTCACGTGATACCACTACACTACCAGCGCCCTGTTGCATTTTCGGGTATTCCGGTAAGGAGTATAAGGCTTCCGAATCGAGGGCAAATCCTCTCGATTCGAACTCCCGGGATCGTTCCTCTAGAGCGTGTGAAACCCACACATTCGTCGGATGAAACGCTACTCTTTTAGGGTCTGATACGGTAGCTTCGCCACAGTCTAGTGCCACGGCGAGAAAGCGGCTGGCATGACCGTCAGCATACTCGTGCCGTCATCCGTGGTCCGGGAGGCCGAGGACAAACGCGAGGCGACTCGCAAACTCGGCTACGTCGCCCGCGCGGCGACCGTCTTCCGGGCCGACCGCCTGTCGATCTTCCCCGATTCGGACGGGGAGCGCAGGTGGGGTGGCGGGTTCGTCGAAACCGTACTGCGGTACGCCACGACGGCCCCCTACCTCCGAACCGAGGTATGGGGGATGCGCGACGAACTGGAGTATGTCGGGGTCTTGCCCCCGCTTCTGGCCGTGTCACGGACCGGCTCCGGATCGAACGATTCGGGGTCGTTAAGACAGGGACTCGTGACCGAGGTCGGATCTGAAGGGCGCGTACGGGTCAATTGCGGACTGCAACACCCACTCTCCCTCATTACGCCTCCCGGAATGGAGGTCGAGGAGGGGGAACGCGTGACCGTCAGAATATCTTCGCGACGACCGGTCCGTGCGAAACTCACGGAGGAGCCAGCGGGGCTTTCCGTCGAGCGCACGGACCTCGCGGCAGCGCTTGGCCGCCCCGACGCGGGCGTCCGGATCGCGACTTCTCGCTTCGGCGAGGAGCTCTCGATCGGGCGTCTGCCGGGGCTCTCGGAACGGATCGAGGACGACGGAACCACCGTCGCGTTCGGTTCCCCGGGCCGTGGGCTGCCGGAGATACTCAACGTGGACGCCGAATCCGTCGGCAGCGGGCCGACGGGAGCCGTCGAACCCGAGTCGGACGCACCCGATCGGTTCGACCTTTGGCTCAACACGATCCCACACCAGGGCAGCGAGACGGTGCGAACCGAAGAGGCGATGTTCGCGTCGCTCGCCTGCCTGACACTCACGGAGTGAGACAATGCCACAACCAAGCAGACCACGCAAAGGCTCGTTAGGGTTCGGCCCACGGACGCGCGCAACCAGCGAGGTGCCGCGCTTTAACTCGTGGCCGGACGACGACGGACAGCCAGCGCTGCAGGGATTCGCCGGCTACAAGGCCGGTATGAGCCACGTGGTGATGGTCAACGACGAGGGCAACTCGCCGCTCGAAGGCACGGAGGAGACCGTGCCCGTCACCATCGTGGAGACACCGCCCATGCGGGCGGTTGCTCTGCGCGCGTACGAACAGACCGCCTACGGAATGCAGCCCCGAACCGAGGTCTGGGCCGAGGAGTTCGACGACGAACTCGATCGCGCTCTTGACCTCCCCTCGGAGGCTGACCCGTCGGCCCGCGACGATCTCGAAGCCGTACTCGAAGAGGGTCGAGTCGATGACGTTCGCGTCATCACGCACACCTCGCCCGCGGCGATCAAGAGCGTCCCGAAGAAGAAACCCGACATCATGGAGACCCGCGTCGGCGGGGGCTCCATCGCCGACCGCGCCGAGTTCGCGCTCGGCCTGCTCGACGAGGGCGGCGAACACGATGCGAACGACGTGTTCCGCGCCGGCGAGTACCTCGACGTCTCGGGCGTCACGAAGGGGAAAGGCACCCAGGGTCCGGTCAAGCGCTGGGGCGTCCAGAAGCGAAAGGGCAAACACGCCCGCCAGGGCTGGCGCCGACGCATCGGCAACCTCGGCCCGTGGAACCCTTCGCGCGTGCGCTCGACGGTCCCCCAACAGGGTCAGACCGGCTACCACCAGCGCACCGAACTCAACAAGCGCCTGATCTCGCTGGGCGAGGACGACGGGATCAACGCCGAGGGCGGCTTCGTCAACTACGGCGAGGTTTCGGGCCCCTACGCGCTGATCAAGGGGTCGCTGCCGGGACCGGACAAGCGGGTGCTCCGGTTCCGCCCCGCGATCCGACCGAACGACCAACCGCGGCTGGACCCCGAGGTCCGGTACGTCTCGACCAGCTCGAACCAGGGATAACTCATGCAAGCAACAACACTCGACCTGGACGGCGAGGAGGCGGGCGAGATCGACCTGCCGGAGGTCTTCGAGACGACCTACCGGCCGGACCTGATCAAGCGCGCCGTGCTGGCCGCCCAGGCAAACAGACAGCAGGACTACGGCGCGGACCCCTTCTCGGGCAAGCGCACCTCGGCCGAGTCGCTCGGTACGGGTCGCGGAATGGCCCGCGTCCCCCGTTCGAACGGGAGCGGCCGGCGCGTGCCACAGGCCGTCGGCGGGCGGAAGGCCCATCCGCCGAAGGCCGAGAAGGACCGCACACAGAGCATCAACAAAAAGGAGCGAAAGCTCGCGACCCGAAGCGCGATCGCCGCGACGACGGACGCCGAGCTCGTCGCCGAGCGAGGCCACCGCTTCGTCGAGGACGTCTCGCTACCGCTGGTCGTCAGCGACGAGTTCGAGGAGCTCATCAAGACCAAGGAGGTCCTCGCGTTCCTCGAAAGCGTCGGCGTGGCCGACGACATCGAGCGCGCCGACGAGGGTCGCTCGGTCCGCTCGGGTCAGGGGAAGGCCCGCGGCCGGAAGTACAAGGAACCCAAGTCGATCCTCTTCGTCACGTCGAGCGAGGCCGGCCCCTCGAAGGCCGCACGCAACCTCGCGGGCGTCGACGTCGCGACCGCGCGTGATGTCAACACTGAGAACCTCGCACCCGGGACGCATCCGGGTCGACTCACGGTCTGGACAGAGAGCGCGATCGAGGAGGTGGCGGGTCGATGACGATCCAGCACCCCCTCATCACGGAGAAGGCGATGAACGACATGGACTTCGAGAACAAGCTCCAGTTCATCGTCGACCTTGACGCGACCAAGCCGCGGATTCGCGAGGCGATCGGCGAGCAGTACGACGTGGAGGTCACGAAAGTGAACACGCAAATAACCATGAACGGAACCAAGAAGGCGACCGTGCGACTGTCCGAGGACGACGACGCACAGGAAGTCGCCTCCCGAATCGGGGTGTTCTAGATGGGGCGACGAATCAGAGGCCAGCGACGTGGCCGCGGCGGTTCGGTGTTCCGTGCACCCTCGCACCGGTACAAGGCGGACCTCTCGCACCGACGCACGGAGGACGACGACCTGCTTACGGGCGAGGTCGTCGGCATCGAACACGACCCCGCACGCAGCGCACCCGTCGCCGACGTGGAGTTCGACGACGACGACCGGCGTCTCGTGCTCGCGCCCGAAGGGATCACCGTCGGCGAGGAGATCCAGATCGGGATCAGCGCGGAGATCAAGCCCGGTAACACGCTGCCGCTGGCGGAGGTCCCCGAAGGGGTTCCGGTCTGTAACGTCGAGTCGAAAGCCGGTGACGGCGGTCGGTTCGCACGGGCGAGCGGCGTCAACGCGACGCTGATCACCCACGACCGGAACGCTGCGGTCGTCCAGCTTCCGAGCGGCGAGGTCAAACGGCTCTCGCCGGACTGCCGGGCGACGATCGGCGTCGTTGCGGGCGGTGGACGGACCGAGAAGCCGTTCGTCAAAGCCGGGAACAAGTACCACAAGATGAAGGCCCGCGGGACCAAATGGCCTCGCGTGCGCGGTGTGGCGATGAACGCCGTCGACCACCCCTTCGGAGGGGGTGGCCGCCAGCACCCCGGTCGACCGAAGAGTGTCTCGCGGCACGCACCGCCGGGGCGGAAGGTCGGGGACATCACGTCCCGACGCACCGGCAGAGGTAACAAATAATGAGTTCATCCGATTACAGGACCGGCCAGGAAGGCGAGTTCACCTTCCGTGGTCACACGGTCGACGAGCTGCAGGCAATGGAGCTCGAGGAAGTCGCGGAACTGCTGCCCGCACGCCAGCGGCGAAGCATCAAGCGCGGTCTCTCGGCGGAAAAGCAGAAACTGCTCGAGAAGGCCGAGGGACGCGATTCGGAGGAGAGCGCGAACAACCCGATCCGCACGCATCTGCGGGACATGCCGATCGTGCCGGCGTTCGTCGGCAAGACGTTCGCCGTCTACACCGGTCAGGAGTTCGAGCGCGTCGAGGTCCGCCCCGAGATGCTCGGGCATTACCTGGGCGAGTTCCAGCTCACACGCCAGTCCGTCGAACACGGACAGGCCGGGATCGGCGCGACCCGCTCCTCGAAGTTCGTGCCACTGAAATAACATGAGGTGACCAGAATGGGAATCAGCTACAGCGTGGACGCGGACCCGGAGAACACGGCGAAAGCCATGCTCCGAGAGCGTCCCATGAGCCACAAGCACAGCAAGGAGGTCGCCCGCGAGATCAAGGGCAAGACCGCCGGCGAGGCGGTCGAGTACCTCGAAGCGGTCGTCGCGGAGGAGCGGTCGGTACCCTTCAAATCACACAACAGCGGCGTCGGCCACCGAAGCGACGTCGACGGCTGGGACGCGGGTCGCTACCCGCAGAAGGTCTCGAAGGCGTTCATCGAGCTGCTCGAGAACGCCGTCGGGAACGCCGACCACCAGGGATTCGACGGCGAGGAGATGACGATCCTGCACGTCGCCGCCCACAAGGTCGGCGAGAGCCCGGGCCGAAAGCCCCGCGCGATGGGGCGGGCAACGGCCTGGAACACCCCACAGGTCGACGTCGAACTGATCCTCGAAGAACCGGAGGAGGAGAACTAATGGCAGACGAACACCAGTTCATCGAAAACGGGATGCAGCGCTCCCAGATCGACGAGTTCTTCGCGACGGAACTCGAGCGCGCCGGCTACGGCGGCATGGAGGTCGCGAAGACCCCGATGGGAACCCAGATCGTCCTCAAGGCCGAGAAGCCCGGCATGGTCATCGGCAAGGGCGGGAAGAACATCCGGAAGGTGACGAGTCAGCTCGAGGAGCGATTCGACCTCGACGACCCACAGATCGACGTTCAGGAGGTCGACGAGCCCGACCTGAACGCCCAGATCGTCGCCGACCGGCTCGCGAACGCCCTTGAACGAGGGTGGTACTTCCGGAAGGCCGGTCACACCACGATCGACCGGATCATGGACGCCGGGGCACTGGGCGCCGAGATCGTCCTCGCGGGGAAGGTCACCGGCGCTCGCTCGCGCATCGAGAAGTTCAACCGCGGCTACATCAAGCACAACGGCGAGCCCGCCCAGGAGATCGTCGACCACGGGCAGGGCACCGCCGTGATGAAGCTCGGTACCATTGGCGTCAACGTCAAGATCATTCCGCCGGGCGCACGGCTGCCCGACGACTTCGAGATCCACGACGACGCGGACGTCGAGGACCTGATCGCCGACACCGCAGAAACCGACGAGGGCGTCGAGGAGATCCTCGACGACGTCGCCGACGACGTACCCGGTGAGGACCAGGTCGCCGAAACCTCCGACACCGAGAGCGAGGTCGAAGCCACCGAGATCGATGAGGAGATCGTCGAGGAGGAACCCGCCGACGAGGAGCTCATCGAGGAAGTCGCAGACGAGGTCGACGACGACGGAGACGACGAGGACCTCGAACTCGAAGAGGACATCGAGGCGGAAGCCGCGGAGTTGGTCGCCGAGATGGAAGCCGAAGAATCCACCGAGGACGAGGAGGACGATAGCTGATGGCCATCCTCTACCCCGAGGAGATCCGCGACATGACGCCCGCCGAGCGCGAGGAGGAAGTCGAGGAACTCCACACGGAACTGCTGAACATGAAGGCCGTGCAGGCGGCGGGTGGCGCGCCCGAGGACCCCGGTCGAATCGGGGAGCTCAAGCGCACCATCGCCCGCGTGAAGACGATCCAGGGCGAGGAAGGCGACGACGCGGACGCGGACAGCGAGGAGTAACCGAATCAGAACCATGGCACTCACACCCGAAACCATCGCGCGACACGAGCTCAACGGCCTGTCAGTACGGGTCGTTTCCGCCGACAGTCCCGACTCCGTCGGGATCTCCGGCCGCGTCGTAAGCGAGAGCGAGGCGACCCTCGTGATCCGCGATGCTCGGGACAAGCGAGTGCCGAAATCGGGCACGACGTTCGAGTTCCGACTCGACGCCACAGATGAAGCCGCGGGTCCCCGAAAGGGGGCCGAGACCGCCGGGGAACACGCACGCGACCCGGCGGCTTACGTTACGGTGGATGGCGACAGATTGCTCTCACGACCCGCCCGACGCACCGAAACCACAGGTGATTCACCATGGCGATAGGATTAGACGTAGAAACACCACCAGAACCGGACGATCCGGACTATGATTACGAGAAGTGTCCGTTCTACGGCGAGCTTCCCGTTCGAGGGCAGATCCTCGAGGGAATCGTCGCGAGCGCGGACATGGACAAGACCGTGATCGTCGAACGAGAGTACGACGTCTTCGTGCCGAAATACGATCGGTACATGAAGCGTCGATCGCGCGTCCCGGCCCACGTGCCGGGCGTGCTCGA